>NZ_JBHYTK010000065.1:39047-41736 GCF_042749255.1 Streptomyces sp. NPDC059524
CGTGTGTGGGGGGTGGGGGGGGGTGGGGGGGGTGGGGGGGGGGGGGGCGGCCCCCCCCCCCCCCCCCCCCACGCCGGTGGCACAGAGCCGCAGGTACGGGGGGAACCCCGGCTCGTGCACGGGCCGATGACCAGTCGGCTCACTCAGTACTGCGCCACCCGCCCGAAAAACGTCACACCCCGAGTGAACCTTTTTTCGCGAACCTGCATCCGCGCAGGTCAGCGCGCGGGTACGGGGTCGGGCGCGACGGATTCCGCGGGCGCCACGGCCGTGGCCGAGACCGTGCGGGCCGGGATGACGGGGCGTGCCCCGTAGGCCGACGAGCCGGACGCGTCGGGGGAGGACGTGGGGGTGACGGTGGGCAGGGCGGGCGGCTGGTCGCCGCCTTCGCCGTCGTCGTTGCCGTCCTCGTCCTCGTCGCCGGTCTTGCCGCCGTTGTCCGAGCCCTCGTCGCCGGAGCCCTCGGGCTGACCGAGGACGCGGTCGCAGAAGCGGCCGAGGTCGGTGCCGGCGCGCCCGGACTCCTTCATGGACTCGCGCAGCTGACGCTTCTCGTCCGCGCCGATCTCGCCGGTGCGGTACTTGGCGCAGGTCTCGGTGATCCGGCGGCGCAGCGCGTCGGAGCCGCGGGCCGGGTCGGTCGCCTCGTTGCCGGGCGAGGCGCTGGGCGCCGTGCCGCCGCGGGGGTCCTTCGACGTGTCGCGGCCGTCGCGGGCGTCGGGCGAGCCGGAGGGGCCGTCCGAGGTCCGTTCGCCGTCGGGCACGGCCTCGCCGCGTTCGGCCGCGCTGCCGGACGGCGAGACGAGCGGTTCCTCGGAGGGCGCGCTCGACACCGATGTCGTGGGCGACGGATCGCTCCAGCCGTCGAAGGGCGAAGGCAGCACGCCGGTGCCCGCGGCGACGGCGACGCCGCCGACCATGCACGCGGCGACGGCGGCGGCGAGCCCGAACCGTACGGGCCGGCCCCAGCGCGGGCCGTGCCGGCCGTCGGGGCCGGGCCGGGCCGGGGCTCCGGCGGCGCCGCCGCGGTGCCGCCCGGCACGCGCGGTGCGGCCGGTGAGGGTCACGGGGGTGCCGAGGGCGGCGGCGCGCTCGCCGGCGGGGGCCGCGCGGGCCTCCCGGAACGCCTTGAGCGCAGCGTCCTCACCGGGGAGTTCGCCGTCGGGTCCGGCCGGGAGCGCGGTCAGCGAGTCGAGCGCCGCGGTGAGCCGTCGGGCGTGCAGCGCGTCCTGTTCGGCGACGGCCTCCAGAGGCTCCCCGCGCAGCAGACGCTCCGCCGCCTCGCGGTCCAGCCACTTGTCGTGCTCGTCGGCCATCACATGTCCTTCTGCGTCCGCGTACGCGATTGCGTCACACCGGCGGACGTCACCGTGCTGGGTCTCGGGCCTCGTGGCCGGGGTACGGCCTCGAGCGAACCGGGGGTCTTCGGGTCGGCGCCGATCAGTTCGGCGAGCCGCTTCAGGCCGCGGTGCGCGGCGGTGCGGACGGCGCCGGGGCGCTTGCCGAGGGTCTGGGCCGCGCTCTTCGCGTCGAGCCCGACGACGACCCGCAGCACCACGGCCTCGGCCTGGTCCTGCGGGAGCTGGGCGATGAGCGCCATGGTGTCGCCGGTGGAGAGCAGCTCCATCGCCTCGTCGGCGGTGTCGGCGGTCGCGGGTCGGCCGGTGAGTTCGGTCTCGTCGCCGCCGATGGCGGGCCGGCGTCCCCGCATGCGTATGTGGTCCAGGGCGCGGTTGCGGGCTATGCGGGCGGCCCAGCCGCGGAAGCGGTCGGCGTCGCCCTCGAAGCGGTCGAGGTCGCGGGCGATCTGCAACCACGCCTCGGAGGCGACGTCCTCCGCGTCCGGCTCGCCCACGAGTGTGCGTACGTATCCGAGCAACCTCGGGTGCACGGTGCGGTACACAGTGCGGAAAGCGCTCTCGTCCCCGCCCTGCGCCGCAAGCACCGCGGCGGTCAGCTCCGCGTCGTCCCCCAGCACTCCCAGTCCCTGCCTGCCCCATCCGGCCAAGTAGCGCCCCCGGCGCGAACCTGCACGCTACGGCTTGAAACACCCCACGTCCATGTTTGTACAACGAGCAACCAGAGAGTCACACGGCGGGGTGTGACAGAAAACGCACCCGCGGCGCTGAAGGAAGTACGGGCCGCTCGCGACCCGTACCGCGCGGCGGCCGGGGTCTCTCCTGTGGGGGGTGGCGACCCCGGCCGTCCCGTATGCGGAGGGTGTTCCGGAGGCCCGTCGGGAGGGCCGGTCGGCAGGTCTTCACACCGCCCCCGCCGAAGTTCCACGCGGGCGTTCCCGAGAATTCGCCGTACCGGAACCGCCGGCTACGGCTGGTGGCCCTTGCCGGCGCCGCCCGGACCGGAACCCGAACCGGAACCCGAGCCGCCCGGACCCGAGTCACCCGCGCCCGTGCCACCGCCGCCGCCGGAACCTCCCGCGCCGTTCGCGTTGTTCCCCGACCCGCCCGTGGTGCCGCCGGATCCCGGGTTCCCGGGTCCGCCCCTGCCGCCGGACGTGCCGGTGCCGCCGGGCCGGTCGTGGCCCGCACCGGTCGCCGTCGGCTCGGCGCAGTCCTCCGCGGCCCGCTCGGACCGCTCGGTGCCGCGCCCGTCCTCGTACGAGGCGCAGGGCCCGGACGCCCGCCCGGACGGGGGCGGGGTGTGCGGTCCGGTGCCGGGGCGGCCGGGT
>NZ_JBHYTK010000066.1:0-41199 GCF_042749255.1 Streptomyces sp. NPDC059524
GTCAGCCCCCCCCCCCGGAGTGCCGCGGCGGCGCTCGCTCGGCGTCCCCGCGGGATCCGCTCGGAGAAGCGGCTGCGCCGCACGCCGGACCCGACGAACCAGCCGGCGGCGAACGTCGCCCCGGCTCGCAGCAGGATGACGGCATACAGCCCGGCGACGGTGAGTACGGCCCCGTCCACGACGCTCCTCATTCCCCCGTGCGCCAGGTCAGTGGGCACGGCACGCCGACAGCGCATCGAACAGCGATTCTACGGACGCTGCCCCGTCGGCCCCGCCCCCGGGTCCGGCGGACGGCCTGATCAGAGCGCAGGGCGGCGAAGAGTGTGGCACGCGGGGGCGGCGGAACCAGGTAACGTCATCGCCATGTTCTTCCAGACGCCGATTTACGAGTGAGCGTGACGGGCCGCCGTTGACGTCCGTCGCCGCCGCGCCCCTCCTCCACCGATGAATCCGTAGATCACTTCACCTCACCACCGGGAGAACCCGTGACCGACAGCAAGAACATCAACAACCCCGTGGGCCAGGGCGGCGGCCCGCGCAAGCGGCTGTCCCGCGCCGAGCGGCAGAACAACGGCCCGCACCGCAACCGCGACCGTGAGAGCGCCGCCGAGAAGAAGGCGGAGCTGCTGCGCAAGATGCGCGAGAAGGCACGCGGGACCGAGGGGACCGCGCAGGCGGGCGACGACACCGCGCAGAGCTGACGCACCACCGCATGACAGCAGGGCCCGGACCGTGACGCGCGGTCCGGGCCCTGCTGTCGCATCGAGGGCTCCCGCCACACGGCCACACCCCCGGAACACAGCGAAGGCCGTCCTCTCACGGATGAGAGAACGGCCTCCGACCTGCGTTTCCGCACAGTCGGGACGACAGGATTTGAACCTGCGACCCCTTGACCCCCAGTCAAGTGCGCTACCAAGCTGCGCCACGTCCCGATGCCCGCTGACCTGGGCTTTCGCCCGGCCGAACGTGCACGGAAACCATACCGCACTCCGGGCCGTGGTCGCGCATCCCTTTCCGTCCCGGCGGGCCGCGAACTACGGATCTGCGGTGATCAGCGCGACCGCCGTACGGGTCAGCTCGCGGTCGGGCGGGGTGTCGTCGAGGGCGCCGTGCAGGGTCAGTCCCTCGATCAGGGCGTCGAGGCGGCGCGCGGCGGGTGGGCTGAAGTGCTGTTCCAGGAGCCGGCGGCTGCTCCGCATCCAGGCCGCGGTCAGGGTCCGGTACTCGGGGCGGCGGGCGGCCAGGGTGTAGAGCTCCTGGGTCAGGACCAGGTCCCGGCGCGGGCCCTCGGCGACCGCGTGGATCAGCGTGGTCACGGCCTCACGGGCCTCCTCGGGGGTCCGGGCCGGGGCCAGGTGGCGTTCGAAGACGGCGACGATGTGCGCGGCGAAGCCGGTGAAGGCCTCCCTGAGCAGGTCGTCGATGCCGGTGAAGTGGTACGTCATGGAGCCGAGCGGGACCCCGGCGCGGGCCGCGATCTTGCGGTGGGAGACGCCGGCGACGCCCTCGTCGGCGATCAGGTCGAGGGTGGCGGCGAGGATCGTCTCGCGGCGCCGGGGGTCGGTCTGTCCGGTGGCCATGGAAGTCGCCGCGGTCAGATCGTGCGGACGGGGCGGGCCGGGTTGCCGACCGCGACGACGTTCGCCGGGATGTCGCGGGTGACGACGGCGCCGGCCCCGATCACGCTGTTGTCCCCGATCGTGACGCCCGGGCACACGATGGCGCCGCCGCCGAGCCACACGTTGTCCCCGATGGTGATGGGCCGGGCGGCCTCGAACTTGTCGCGGCGCGGCTGGGGCTCGACCGGGTGGGTCGGGGTGAGGAGCTGGACGTTCGGGCCGATCTGGCAGTCCTCGCCGATGGTGATCGCGGCGACGTCGAGCGCCGTCAGGTGGTAGTTCACGAAGGTCCGGGCGCCGATCGTGATGTTGCTGCCGTAGTCGACGTAGAGGGGCGGCCGCAGTTCCACGTCCTCGCCGACGGAGCCGAGCAGTTCGTCGAGGAGCGGGCGGGCCGCGGCCGGGTCCTCCAGGTGGGCGGCCTGGTAGCGGGCGGCCAGGCGCATGGCCCGCTGCTGGCGCCGGGCGATCTCGGGGTCGTCGGCGATGTAGAGGTCGCCGGCCTCCATGCGCTCCAGCTGGGAGCGCGGGTCGTCGGCGAGGGCGTCCGGCGCGGGGCGGGGTGTCGTGGGCTCAGGCATGCGTACGATCGTACGCCTCGCAGTGTACGAACGTACGCCCCCGGCCGTCGGCTCCGACTGTCTGCGGTCGGAGCGGCGCGCGTACGCGTGGGTGATGCGGCTCCACCGCGGGCTGCCCCGGGCGGCGGCCGGTACGTGATGGAGCGGCCCGAGCCGGTCGATCCTCCGGCCGCCTGCCGCGCCCTTGAGTAGGCTCCCGTCTTCGTGAGCCTCTTGATGTCCCGGGCCCGGGCCCGCCTGACCCCCGGCACCGTCGCGGTGCTCGTCGCGGTCTGCGATCTGCTGGTGTGCGGTGTGCTGTTCCTGGTGGGGCTCGGCGTGATCGGGACCGCGCCGACCACCGGGGCCGAGGAGAGCGCCGCCTGGGAGTCGGCCGGGTGGCTCTACGTCGGCTGGCTGCTCGGCGGGCTCGTGCCGTTCGCCGCGCTGGGGAGGGTGCTGGGGGCGCTCGCGCACGTGGCGGCGATGCTGGTGTCGCCGTTCGTGGTCGTGTTCCTGCCGCTCGGGGTGTCAGCCCTTCTCCGGTGAGGACCTGGCGGGGGCCTTCGCCGGTGACGTCCGGGGCCTGCCCGTGTGGACCGGCGTCGCGTCCGCGCGGACCAGGCCTCTGATCGCCGGGACGGCCAGCAGCATCGCCGCCACCAGGACCGTCACCGCGCCGCCCGCGAGGAGGACGTGATGGGTGCCGAACAGGCCGGCCGCCGGGCCCGCCAGCGCCTGGCCGACCGGGGCCATCGCGAGGGAACCGGCGACGTCGTAGGCGTGGATGCGGTTGAGCACCTCGCGCGGGACCTGGGTCTGGACGCTGGTCGCCCACATGACGCCCCAGAAGGACTGGCCCGCGCCGGCCACCGCGCAGCCGGCCATCATCCACGGCACGGACAGGCCCGCGCCGACCGTCGCGGGGAAGAACGCGAAGCCGAACAGGGCGAGGGAGCCGGCGCGGAGCATCCGGCGGGGGCGCAGGCGCAGGGCGATGAGGCCGCCGACGACGGTGCCCGCGCCGAGGGCCGAGTTGATCAGGCCGTAGACGCGGGGGCCGTGTTCTTGCGTGACCTGGGTCGCGACGAGCGGTATCGCGGGGCCCGAGGCGCCCACCATCAGGACGCACCAAATCGCGATGACCGCCCAGAGCCAGGTCCGTGAGCTGAACTCCCGCCATCCGACGACCAGTTGCCGCTTGAATCCCTCGCGCGGGGCCTGGTCGTCCACCGGGACGGGCGGGAGGCGCAGCAGGAGGAGGCACAGGGCGCTCAGGGCGTACGTGGCGGCGTGCGCGGCGAAGACGAGGCCCGGGGAGGCGAAGGCGACGAGCATGCCCGCGACGGCCGGGCCGGCGAGCTGGGCTCCGGACTCCGCGACGCGGATCGCGCCGTTCGCCGCCTGGACGTCGGCGGCCAGGCGGGGCACCGTGCTGGCGACGCCGGGCTGGAAGAGCGCGGAGGCCGCGCCGTTGACCGCGCCGATGACGCAGATCTCCCAGAGCACCACGTGCCCGGTGAAGAACATGACCGCGGCGAGGGCCTGCGTGACCAGACGGGTGACGTCGGCGCCGATCATCAGCAGCCGCGTGCTGAAGCGGTCCGCGAAGACGCCGCCGAAGATCACCAGTCCGGCGAAGCAGCCGACGGACGCCGCCATCGCGAGGCCGACCGCGCCGGCCCCGTATCCGTACTGGAGCAGGCCCGCGGCGAGGGCGACGGGCAGCATCGTGTCGCCGAGCTTCGCGACGGCCCGTGCCGTGAAGAACAGGTTGAAGTCGCGGGACCAGATCCCGCGCCGTCTCCCCTTCCTCGCCTTCCTCCCCTTCCTCGCCCGCTCGACCGGCCCCGGGTCCTCTCCCGGTTCTCCTGACTCCCGCGTACCGTCCCGCCCCCGTGACGACCCGCTGCTCATACCCTCCGGCTCCTCCCCGGTGCCGCGCCGCGCACGGCCGCACCGCCCGATCCCACCCCGCGGGCCGGATCATGCCACGCGGGGCGGACAGGTCGCCGGGGATTTCAGTCCGTGGCCGGGCGGCCCAAGTGCGGGTGGGATTCGAGGAGTCGGGTGGGGGCGGCCTGGCGCCAGGAGTCGGCGAGGATGTCGCGCAGCTCGTCCGTGTCCTCGAGTGCGGAGAGCCGGACGCGGACCCAGGCGAAGGCCGCCTCGTGGTCCGCGATCCAGAACTTCTCCGGCTCCGCGAGCACCAGCTCGTCCCGCTCCTCCTTGGGGCAGCGCACCGCGATGGAGGTCTCCTCCTCGGGCAGCGTGGCGAACATCTTCCCCGCCACCCGGAACGTGGGCATGCTCCAGGCGATCTTCTCCGTCGTGTCCGGGAGGGAGAGGGCGATGGTGCGAACGTCTTCTGCGTCGGGCATGGAAGGAACCGTAACCAAGAGCACTGACAACGGCCCGCGTTCACGACCCGGCCGGTCCGGGCCGGTCGGGGCGGGTGCCGGCCGTTTCAGGGCAGGCGCTTGTCCAGCCAGGCGGTCAGGTCCGCCTGCACCTCGTCGCGGTTGGTCTCGTTGAGGATCTCGTGGCGGGCGCCCTCGTAGCCCTTCCAGGTGAGGTCGGTGACGCCGACGTACCGGAGGTCCTCGAGGAGTTCGTGGACGAGGGTCATGCGCTGGTTGCAGGGGTCCTCGGTGCCGACGGCGATGTGGACGGGCAGGTCGGCGGGGATGCAGGCCACGTTCGCGGGTTCGTTGATGCGGCGGACGGCGCGGACCCAGTCCAGGGACAGGCCGGCGGAGAACGGGAAGCCGCAGCGGTCGTCGGCGACGTAGCGGTCCACCTCGTCCGGGTCGCGCGACAGCCACTCGAATCCGGTGGCGCCGGCCTCGTCCTCGTACGGCGCGTTGAAGGAGGCGAAGAGGTCGGGGACGTACGAGGAGATCGCGGCGCGGCCGCGGTCGGCGATGTCGGCCTCCAGGACGGCGATGGAGCCCTCGTTGTCGGCGCCGGGCAGGGAGCGGAAGGTGCCGGAGAGGATGAGTCCGGCGAGGTCGTCGGCGTAGCGCTGGGCGTAGTCGCGGGCGAGCATCGAGCCGAGGCTGTGGCCGAGCAGGACGAACGGGACGTCGGGGTGGAGCGCGCGGGCCTGGTCGCCGATGGCCTTGAGGTCCTCGACGATGGACAGCCAGGCGTCGACGGTGCCGGGTTCGGCGTCGTCGGTGACGCCGTGGCCGCCGGTCGTGGCGGCTGTCGCGCCGTGGCCGCGGTGGTCGGAGGCGATGACTCCGTAGCCGTGGGCGGTGAGGTGGCGGGCGAAGCGGTCGTAGCGCAGTCCGTGTTCGGCGGCGCCGTGGGCGATCTGCACGAAGGCGCGGGGGCGGGTGCTGTCGGGCAGCCAGGTGTAGACGGCCACGGCGGCTCCGTCGCCGGTGGTCAGCTGGCTCGTCACGTAGGCCGGGTCGGTGGCTGTCATGGGCGGCTCCGCGATCGGGGGGGGGCGGGACAGGGTGCATCTCCCCCGTCGCCGCCGTGCCCATACCTGTCGTCCGGCCGGCGGGCGGGATTGTCAGAGGCGGCGTCTAGCGTGGGGGCGTTCGTGATCGACGGTGCGGTGTGGCTGCGGGGATGGTGGCGAGGGTGCGGGAATCGGCGCTGATGAGCTTGCGGGAGGTCTGTCCGCGCGTCGCCGGGATGGACGTGCTGGGGGATCTGCTGGTCGAGGGGCAGACCGCGCATCACATCGTGCGGGACCCGGAGACGGGGCGCGTGTACGCGACGGAGTCGTACGATCCGCCCGACGAGATGTACCCCCTGGCCCCCTCCGCGGAGGCGCTGCGCCGGATGTCCGCCGCCGTGTCGGACCTCGACGCGCTCAGAGGTCCGTTCTCCGGGCTGCGGGGGCAATTCGGGCTCGGGGCGGTCAAGGAGGCCGCCCGGTTGCTGAGTTCGGCCTTCACCGGGGAGGACTGGGGATCCGACGGCTGGGGCCTCGCGGAGGAGGGCCCGGAGGAATGGGTGCACGGGCTGCCGCCGGTGTGGCGCATCCAGGCCTGTGTGAAGCCGCTGGCCCTGATCGCGGGGCCCGGGCGGGGGCTGCGGATGGATCTGGCGGCGGACGTGCTCACGAACATCTTCGGGGCGGACGGGGTCCGGCGGTTCACGCCCGGCGAGCTGCCGGAGGCGCTGACGCACGCGCCGACGCGGCGGTTCCTGACGGAGGTGGGGCTGCCGTCGGACGTCCCGCTCTTCTACCCCACCGGGAGCGAGGACGACCCGCTGTGCACGGTGGCCGAGCATCGCGCGGCCGTCGCGCGGGATCCCCAGATGCGGCGCCACTTCGAGGACGGCGCGAGCCACCCGGTGATCCCCGACGCCGACCGGTTCGTCCTGCTCGGGGGCACTCCGCAGGACGTCGATGTCGTGGTCGACGGCAGGACGGGCGAGGTGCACTGGACATCGTTCCTGGGCGACGACCTGACCGCGATGAACGCCGACATCTCGACCCTGGTGTTCGCCCTGTGGATGTACGGCACGGTCGAGGCGCTGGAGAAGCCGTACGCCCTCAAGGGGGACGACACCGACTCGCACTACCACTTCCTGGCCGACACCATGGTCGGGGTGCTGGAGTCCGTGGACCCGGTGGCCTGTCTGCCGGAGACCGGGCCTGAGGACTACCGGTACTGGCCCGAGGTGTGGCACGACGAAGCGGGAGGAGTGCTCTAGCCGCGTGCCGCCTCGCCCAGTGCCTCCAGGACCGGCCGGATCAGCGGATGCGCCTCCGCGCCGTGGCGGACGGCCGCGAAGACCTTGCGGGTGGGGGCCGCGCCGTCGATGGGGCGGACCACCGTCTGGGCGAGGTCGACGCCGATGAGGGCCGAGCGCGGGACCAGGGCGACCCCGGCGCCGGCCGCGGCGAGGGCGATCACGGCGCGGAAGTCGTCGGAGGAGTGCTCGAACTGCGGGGAGAAGCCGGCGTGCTCGCAGGCGAGGACCACCACGTCGTGGCACGGGTTGCCGGGGTACGGCCCGATCCAGGTGTCCTTGGCCAGCTCGGCGAGCGGCACCCGCTCCGTGTCCGCGAGCCGGTGCGCGGCGGGCAGCACCGCGTCGAAGGGCTCCGCGTACAGGGCGACGCGGGTGATGCGGTCGTCGTCCGCGCCGGGGGCGCCCCGGTACTCGACGGCGACGGCCACGTCGATCTGCCGCTCCAGGAGCATCGGCAGGCTGGCGTCGCCCTCGGCGTCCCGCACCCGGACCCGGATGCCGGGGGCGGACTCCGCGAGGCGGGCCAGGGCCGGGCCGACGACGAGGCCGATGCCGGTCGCGAAGGAGGCGAGCGTGACGGTCCCCGCCTCGCCCGTGCTGTAGGCGGCGAGCTCGGCCTCGGCCTTCTCCAGCTGGGCGAGCACCGCGTTGGTGTGCGTCAGCAGGATCTCGCCGGCCGGGGTGAGCCGGACGCCGCGGGCGCCGCGCTCGACGAGCTTGTGCCCGGTCTCCTGCTCCAGGGCCGTCAGCTGCTGCGAGACGGCCGAGGGGGTGAGGTACAGCGCGGCGGCAGCCGCGGTCACGGTCCGGTGGTCGGCCACCGCCCGGAGGATGTGCAGCCGCCGCGCTTCGATCATGTACCCGATTGTCGCAAACCGGTCAGCCGAGCTGGGCGCGGGCCTCGACGAAGGCGTCGACGGCGCGGTTCACGTCCTCCGTGGAGTGCGCGGCCGACAGCTGGACGCGGATACGGGCCTGGCCCTGCGGCACGACCGGGTAGGAGAAGCCGATCACGTAGACGCCGCGCTCCAGGAGCAGCTCGGCCATGCGGCCCGCGACGGCCGCGTCGCCGATCATGACGGGGGCGATGGCGTGGTCGCCGGGGAGGATGTCGAAGCCCTCCTCCGTCATCCGGGTGCGGAACAGCTTGGTGTTCGCCGCGAGCTGTTCGCGCAGGTCACCGGCGGACTCCAGGAGGTCGATGACCTTGAGGGAGGCGGCGGCGATGACCGGGGCGAGGCTGTTGGAGAACAGGTAGGGGCGCGAGCGCTGGCGCAGCAGGGCGACGATCTCGGCGCGGGCGGCGACGTAGCCGCCGGAGGCGCCGCCGAGGGCCTTGCCGAGGGTGCCGGTGATGATGTCGACGCGGTCCATGACGCCGTGCAGCTCGGGGGTGCCGCGGCCGCCGGGGCCGACGAAGCCGACGGCGTGCGAGTCGTCGACCATGACCATGGCGTCGTAGCGCTCGGCGAGGTCGCAGATGTCGACGAGCGGGGCGACGTAGCCGTCCATGGAGAAGACGCCGTCGGTGACGATCAGCTTGCGGCGGGCGCCGGCCTCGGTGGCGGCCTTGAGCTGGGTCTCCAGGTCGGCCATGTCGCGGTTGGCGTAGCGGAAGCGCTTCGCCTTGCTGAGGCGGATGCCGTCGATGATCGAGGCGTGGTTGAGGGCGTCGGAGATGACCGCGTCCTCGGCGCCGAGGATCGTCTCGAAGACGCCGCCGTTGGCGTCGAAGCAGGAGGAGTAGAGGATCGTGTCCTCCTGGCCGAGGAAGGAGGACAGGCGCGCCTCCAGCTCCTTGTGGACCTCCTGGGTGCCGCAGATGAAGCGGACGGACGCCATGCCGTAGCCCCAGCGGTCGAGGGCGGCGTGGCCGGCGGCGATGACCTCGGGGTGGTCGGCGAGGCCGAGGTAGTTGTTGGCGCAGAAGTTGAGGACTTCGCCGGGGCGGCCGCCCGCGGTCACGCCGACGGTGGCGGACTGGGGGGTGCCGATGACGCGCTCGGGCTTGTGCAGCCCGGCGGCGACGATCTCGTCGAGGGTGGTCTGGAGGTCGGCGCGTACGTTGTCGAACATGCGAGAAGTCAGTCCTTAGAGGTGTGAGGCCTGGGACGGGTGAGGAGTTCGGAGACGCGGAGGTCCGGAGGGACTCAGACGCTCCAGTCCAGGATGACCTTGCCGCCCTTGCCGCTGGCCGCGTCCTCGAACGCCGCGTCGAAGTCGGTGTACGCGTAGCGGCCGGTGATCACGGGGGCGAGGTCGAGGCCGGCCTCCAGGAGGACCGACATCGCGTACCAGGTCTCGAACATCTCGCGGCCGTAGATGCCCTTGATGGTGATCATCGAGGTGACGATCCGGGCCCAGTCGACGGCGAACTCCTGCGCGGGCAGGCCCAGCATGGCGATCTTGCCGCCGTGGGTCATGTTGGCGAGCATGTCGCGCATCGCGTGCGGGTTGCCGGACATCTCCAGGCCGATGTCGAAGCCCTCGCGCAGGCCGAGCTCGCGCTGGCCGTCGGCGATGGAGGACTGCGCCACGTTCAGGGCCAGGCTGACGCCGACCTTGCGGGCGAGCTCCAGGCGCTCCTCGCTGACGTCGGTGACGACGACGTTGCGGGCGCCGGCGTGCTTGGCGACAGCGGCGGCCATCAGGCCGATCGGACCGGCGCCGGTGATCAGGACGTCCTCGCCGACGAGCGGGAAGGACAGGGCGGTGTGCACGGCGTTGCCGAACGGGTCGAAGATCGCGGCGACGTCGAGGTCGACGGGGACGCGGTGCACCCACACGTTGGAGGCGGGCAGGGCGACGTACTCGGCGAAAGCGCCGTCGCGTCCGACGCCGAGGCCGACGGTGGCGCGGCAGAGGTGGCGGCGGCCGGCGAGACAGTTGCGGCACTTGCCGCAGACGAGGTGGCCCTCGCCGCTGACGCGGTCGCCGACGTTGATGTCGCTGACGTCGCGGCCGGTCTCGACGACCTCGCCCACGAACTCGTGGCCGAGGACGAGCGGGGCCTGGATGGTCGACTGGGCCCAGCCGTCCCAGCTGCGGATGTGCAGGTCGGTGCCGCAGATGCCGGTGCGCAGCACCTTGATCAGGACGTCGCCGGGGCCGATGGAGGGCTCGGGCACGTCGGTCAGCCAGAGTCCCGGTTCGGCCTTCTCCTTGACCAGCGCCTTCATCGGTACGGCTCCTGTCGTCGCGCACGCGGGCAGCACGCAGCGGCCCGCACACGGGGAAGAGTGAGTGGAGGTGGCGGCCGGCAGGCCGCCGCCCCGGACTCTTCCGTACCACGGCGGCTCAGGTCCATCGAGGATTTCTTAAGCGGCGCCGAAGCTTTCCTACAGGCCCGGTCCCGTTTCCTGCAGGACCGGTCGCGGTTTCCTGCAGGACCGGTCCCGTTTCCTGCAGGCCCGGTCCCGCGTCGGCCGGTCTCTCGCGGGTCCGGGCGGCGCCGCGGGCCGGCGCGCGGCACGATGGGGGCATGACCGAGCGAGCGGGCAAGGTGACCGGCGCCGTCACGGTCTCCGTCGACGGCTACTCGGCGGGGCTCCACCAGACGGAGGAGCGGCCGTTCGGCGACGACGGCGGTGACGGCACGGGCGCGGGGCTGCACGCATGGATGTTCGAGACTCCGGACGAGAACCGCGCCGAGGTCGAACAGATGACGGCGGCGGACGCGTTCGTGATGGGGCGCAACATGTTCGGCCCGGTCCGGGGCGCTTGGGATCGTCCGTGGAACGGCTGGTGGGGCGATGATCCCCCGTTCCACGCCCCGGTCTTCGTGCTGACACATCACGCGCGTGAGCCGCAGCCGATGGCGGGCGGCACGACGTACCACTTCGTCACGGACGGCATCGTCGCGGCGCTCGACCGGGCCCGGGCCGCCGCGGGCGCCGGGGAGGTGTCCGTCCTCGGCGGCGCGACCACGCTCAACCAGTACCTGGCCGCCGGGCTGATCGACGAGCTGCGGCTGCACATCGCGCCGCTGACGCTCGGCGCCGGCACCCGCCTGTTCGAGGGGGTGCCGGCGCTGCGCCTGGAGCAGGTGTCGGCGCGGGCGGCGAGCCTGGTCACGCACGTGACCTATCGCGTGCTGCGCTGACGGGCGCTCGCACTACCGGTTCTGGCCGCCCTCGAAGTAGGCGACGAGCTCGGGGTCGAGCGGCGGTACCTCGCGGGGGGTGCCGCCGGCGCGGAGGGACTCGGTGGCGCGGACGCCCGCGGCGACGGCCATGCGGGCTGCGACGGGCGAGGTGTCGGTGGTGCCGCCGTCCCGGACGAAGCGGAGGAACTCGTCGATGAGGAGCGGGTCGGCGCCGCCGTGTCCGGCGTTGTCCTCGGCGTCCGGGACCGGGTGGGCGGCGTCGGGCTCGTCGCGGTAGGTGGAGCGGCGGCTGTTCCAGACCTTGACCACTCCCCCGGGGCCGTCGCCGAAGTTCTCCAGGCGTCCCGCGTCGCCGATGACGGTGTAGTTGCGCCAGTAGTCGGGGGTGAAGTGGCACTGCTGGTAGGAGGCGAGGACGCCGTTGTCGAGGCGCATGTTGACGAGGGAGACGTCCTCGACGTCGATGACGGGGTTGAGGCCGCGCTGGGTGGCGGGCGGCCAGTGGCCGTCCTTGGTGTACCAGTCGTCGTGCTTGGGCTCGCCGGGCGCGCGGCGGTGCGGGTTGTCGCCGTAGACCATGAGGTCGCCGAGGGCCTGTACCTGGCGGGTGTAGCCGCCGGCGAGCCAGTGCAGGACGTCGATGTCGTGGGCGGCCTTCTGGAGCAGCAGGCCGGTCGTGTACTGCCGCTCGGCGTGCCAGTCCTTGAAGTACCAGTCGCCGCCGTAGCCGACGAAGTGGCGCACCCAGACGGTCTTGACCTCGCCGATCTCGCCGCGGGCGATGATGTCGCGCATCAGGCGGACGACGGGCATGTGGCGCATGTTGTGGCCGACGTAGAGGCGGGAGCCGGTCGCGTGGGCGGTGCGCAGGAGCTCGTCGCAGCGTTCGACGCTGATGTCGAGGGGCTTCTCGACGAAGACGGGCTTGCCGGCCTCCAAAGCCTCGCGGGCGACGTCGGCGTGGGTGTGGTCGGGGGTGAGGACGAGGATCGCGTCGACGTCGGGGTCCTCGACGACCTTCTTGTGGTCGCTGGAGACGAGTGCGCCGGGGAAGGCGAGCGCCGCCTCCGTCCGCGCGGCGGCGTCGTGGTCGGCGAGCGCGGTGACCCGGGAGCCGGCGCCGGGCCGGTGCGCGGTGCGCGCGATCGAGCCGCGCAGTCCGTAGCCGAGGACGCCGAGGCGCAGGTCGGAGGGGGCGTCGGTCATGGCGTAACCGCCTTTCCTGTACGGGGTGTTGGTGCGGTCGGCGTAAGGAGCATGGAAACACGGGGCGTCGCGGACCCGCCGACCGGTCCGCGACGCCCCTGGTGCTGCTGTCGGGTCAGGGGTGGACGAGGACGTGGGAGAGGGCGACGCGGCCGGTGCCGGTGAGGCGGACGCGGACGTAGCGGGCCTCGGTGTCCGTGTCGAGGACGGTGGGGCGCAGGGCCTTGCCGGTGACGTGGACGGTGGTGGCGTCGGAGAAGTCGGCCGAGGAGGCGAGCTGGACGTCGAAGTCGGCGGTGGTCATGGAGCTGTTGTTCCAGACCTCGACCTGTCCGACGTGCTGCGCGGAGCCGAGGTCGACCTGCCACCAGGCGCCGGCCTCGGAGAGGGTGCGGGTGTCGGTGGTGGTGTCGCCGTCGGTGGCCTTGTCGGCGGTGGCGGTGCCGTCGGTGGAGAACTGGGTGGCGGTGCCCTCGCGGGCGAGGTCGGGCCGCAGCTGCCGGACCTTCTCGCGGCCGTCGGCGCCGGCGGCCTCGGCGATCTTGACGGCCTCGGCGGGCAGCCGGTCGAGGCCGGTGAAGTTGTCGGTCATGGTGGAGCCCCGCCCGGACAGGGCCGGGGCCGCGGTGTCGGTCCAGTTGCCGGTGGCGTGGTTGTCGATGCCGTAGCCGGCCCAGTTGGAGACCCACTTGTAGCCGACGCGGGTGATGACGTTGCCGGTGACGGCGATGTGGCTGGACTGTTCGTCGAGGTAGACGCCGTTGCCGTCGCGCTCGGTGTTGCCGTAGGCGCTGCGGTCGATGTAGTTGCCGGAGATCACGGTGCCGGGCTGGGCGCCCTGGGTGTAGATGGCGGCGCCGTCGTGCTGGTCGTGGCGGACGAGCATGACGTCGGTGATCCGGTTGTCCGTGATGCGGTTGTCGCGCAGGACGGAGGTCTGGGCCTCGGGCTGGTTCCAGCCCCAGCCGACGGAGATGCCGGAGTAGGGCAGCTCCTCGAGGGTGTTGTGGTCGATGACCGTCTCGGCCTCGTAGCCGGCCCAGATGCCGACGGAGTCGGTGTACTCGACGCCGGTGCGGCGGACGGTGTTGCGCTCGATCGTGTTGCGGGCGCCCGCGAGTTCGGCGGTGGGCATGGGCTCGGTGTCGCCGATGTAGGCGGCTCCGGAGGACAGGTCGGTGAAGCGGTTGCGGGCGAGGGCGGAGTCCTGGGTGCCCTGTTCGAAGACGACGCCGGCGCCGCCGAGCCTGCTGAACGTGTTGCCTTCCACGGTGACGTCGCGGCCGCCGCGAACGGTGAGGGCGGCGGCGGGCTTGGTGTAGAAGCGGCCCGCGTGGTCGACGGGGCCGGTGGCGCCGGTCAGGGTGAGTCCGGCCTGCATGCCGGCGTAGCCCTCGTCGGTGTTCGGCTGCTGGTACGCGGAGTAGGCGAAGCCGAGTCCGGAGAGGTGGACGTCGTGGGCGCCGTCGAGGACGAGAAGGCCCTCGGTGACCGGGGTGACGGCGCGGGAGCGGCGCGGGTCCTCGCCCTGGCGGGGCAGGTAGGTGACGGTGCGCTCCGCGGAGTCCCACACGAACTCGCCGGGCTCGTCGAGGAGTTCGCGGGCGTTCTCGAAGAAGGCGACCTTGCTGTAGCGGGACGAGTCCACGGTCGTGGAGTCCCAGGCGGGTCCGGTGCGGTCGGTGCCGGAGGCCGAGTTGGTCCAGCAGGGCTGGGCGAAGGTCATGACGTCGCCGGTGACGGCGGTGATGCGGCAGTGGTAGTTGCGCCAGCGGACGCTGATGACGGCCTCGGCGTCGGTGGGCCGGGCCCACCGGGCGATGCCGGTCTTCTCGGCGCCGGTCATGCCGGTCTTGGTGGCGTCGCACACGGAGGCGGCGCAGGACTCGCCGCGGGCCCGTACGGCACGCTCGCCGTCGACGAACAGCTGGCGCGGGGTGATGCCCTCGGGCACCTTCGTGGTCCAGGTGCCGTCGGCGTTCACGGTCCAGCCGGTGAGGGCGCGGCCGCCGGAGAGCACGGGGTCGGCGTCCTGCGCGGCGGCCCAGGTGACCCCGGAGTCCTCCTTGCCGAGCTTGAGGGGCTTGCTCAACTCATAGGTGCCGTCGGCGAGTTCGACGCGTACGGACCGGTCGTCGATCGTGCGGGCGACATCGCGGGCGCCCTCCACCGAGCAGGGGTGCCCTACGGTGCAGTCGGTGCCGGAGCCCCGCGGTGCGGCGTGCAGGGTCAGGGGCGCCGGGTCGGCGTGAGCGGCGGGCAGCGGTGCCAGGGCGAGGGCGGCGGTGGCCAGGAACGCGGCCGCGCCGGTGCGGGCTCTCATGCGGTGACCTTTCCTCAGGGGTGGGTGCGCGGATCGCCTCACGCGGCGGCCGTCCAGTCGGGGTGTCCGGGCATCGGCGGGTTCTTCGCGCCGAACAGCCAGTCCCGCAGGAACGCGTCGAGGGAGCGGTCGCCGGTCATCTCGACGGAGTGCTTGACGAAGTCCTCGCTGGTGACGGTGCGGTCCTTGAAGCGGCGCGGCCACTGGCCCATGATCAGGTCGAACTTCCGCTGCCCGACGTGCTGTCGGAGTGCGTAGAGGACGAGGGCGCCGCCGTCGTAGATGTTCGTGCCGCCGAGGGCCTTGGGCAGGCCGGGCGGGCCGTCGCTCGCGCGGATCGCGTCGAGCTTGGCGTAGGTGGCCTTCATCTTGTCGGCCATGACGGACCAGCCGCGTTCCTCGCTGTACAGGGCGGCGTAGTAGACGGCGGGCCCTTCGTTGAGCCAGGCCTGCTGCCAGTCGTTCGGGGTGACGCTGTCGCCGAACCACTGGTGGGTCAGCTCGTGCACCATCGTGTTCTCGTAGGTGGGGTTGCCGTCGGCGTTGAGCTTGAACCAGCTGGTGCCCATGAGGGTGAGCGTCGAGTTCTCGAGGGCGTCGGAGTATCCGTCGTAGATGTGCAGGCCGTAGACGGAGAAGGGGTAGCGGCCGAACTTGGCCTCCAGCCAGGCCAGATGGTCCGGGGTGCGGGCCACGATCGGGCCGTACTTGTCCTCCTGGCCCTGCGGGACGACGTGGCGCAGGGGCAGTCCGGTGTGCGAAGTGCCGTACAGATAGGTGCCTTTGACGACGGCGATGCCGAGCAGCTCGGTGGGCATGCGCTCGCGCAGGGCGAAGTGCCAGACGGTGGAGCCGTCGGCGCGCTTGTCCTTGCCGGTCAGCTCCCCGTTGGCGGCGGCGACGAAGCCTTCGGGCGCGGAGAGGTGGAAGGTCCAGGTGGCCTTGTCGGACGGGGTGTCGTTGCAGGGCATGAAGGTGTCGGCGCGGGAGGACTGCACGGCGGACGCGAAGCCGCCGTCGCTGCCGAACCGCCAGCCGGTCAGGCCGGCCCGGGGCGCCTTTCCGTTGCCGCGGTAGGCGACGGTGACGGTGAACGGGGTGTCCTTGTGCAGCGGGGCGGCCGGGGTGACGGTCAGCTCCTGCCCGGACTTGCCGAGGGAGAGGGCGTGTTGGGCGGGGCGGCCGTTGACGGTGACGGACTCGATGGTGTGGCCGTCGGTGTCGAGGTTGAACGCGGAGAGGTCCTGGGTGGCGCGCGCGTTCATCTTCACGACGCCGGTGAAGTCGTAGGTGACCGGCGTGAAGTCGAAGGTGAGGTCGTAGTGGACGACCTCGTAGCCGCCGTTGCCCAGGGTCGGGAACAGGGGGTCGCCGACGCCGTCGGAGCCGGGCTTCGGGTCGAAGCCGGTCGCCCACGCGGGCGCGGCGAACAGGGGGACGGCGAGGGCGGCGACGCCGGCGCCCTTGAGGAGGGTGCGTCGGGTGGTGGGTCGGCTGGTGGTCACTTCTTGCCCTTCTGCGAGGCCTGCTCGAACTCGGCGCGGCACTGGTCGCCGCCGGCGTTGCGCCACTTCTTGACGACGGCGTCGTACGAGGACATGGGCTTGCGGCCGGTGACGATGTCCTTGATGCCGTCGCTGTGGATGGTGTTGAGGCTGCCGAGGCCCTTGGAGTCCCAGGTGGGCGACGTGTACGCGAGGGTGGGCTCGTCGATCAGCAGCGGGATGAGCTTGGTGTACGCCTCGTGGACGTGACGGGTGGCGTCGGAGCTCGTGGCGCTGAAGAAGGCGGGCGTCGCGGAGCCCAGGAAGCCCCACGGGACGGTGGTGTCCTGCGTGCCCTGCTTCGTGAGGACGGGGGTGCCGTCCTTGTCTCGCTTGTGGTCGACGCCCTCGACGCCGTACTTGATGAGCGTGTACTCGACCGATCCGAAGGGCGAGGCCGCGAAGTCGGCGAGGCGCAGGATCTCCTTGACCCGCTTGTCGTCCGCCTTCGTGATGAAGCAGTAGGACAGGGCGGTGTTGTTGGTCCAGACGACCGCGTCCCCGCCGACCGGGACCATGGGGCGCACGTCGAAGGACTTGTCGATGGCGGCCATCGTGTCGACGTATCCGGTGCCGGGAGTCAGGTAGGCCGGCATCCCGTCCGAGACGTAGGCGCCCTTGCCGTTCTTGAACAGGTCCGTGTACTGCGCCTTCTGGGCGCCGGACATCTGGACGGTGCCCGGGTAGTAGCAGCCGTCCTTGTACAGCTTCGCCGCTATCTCGACGGAGTGGCGGTACTTGTCGTCCTCCAGCTGGTAGGTCCACTTGCCGGTCTTGGTGTCGTGCTTCCAGGACGACTGGGCGCCCAAGGACTGGGCGAGGAGCGTGCCGGCGCCGCTGATGAAGAAGTACCGGTCCTTCTTCTCGTCGGTGAGCTCCTTGGCGAGGTCGACGAGCCGCTCGACGCTGTCGATCTCGTCGAGACTGGTCACGCCCGCCTGCGCGAAGAGGTCCGCGCGGTAGAAGCCCGCCCCGGCCGTGCCGTTCCGGGTCAGCGGAATCCCGTACAGCTTCCCGCCGAAGATCGCCCCCTGCCACGCGTACTCCGGGATCGCCGCCAGGTTCGGGTAGTCCTTGACCTTGTCGCCGGACAGGTGCGGGCCGAGGTCGACGCACTTGGCCTGGAGGAACGCGGCCTTGTTGTCGACGCCGCCGGTCTCCGGGTACATGAAGACGTCGGGCAGCTGGTCGCCGGCGACCATCGTGGAGAACTTGGCCGGGTAGTCGTCGGCGGGGACGGCCGTGAAGTCGACCTTCGCGCCGAGCAGTTTCTCGATCTCGCGCCAGGCGGCGTTCTTGCCGCGCTCCGGGGGCAGCGGGGCGAAGGTCTCGGTGACCGCGGTGATCGTCTTCGCGCCCTTGAGGGGGGTGCCCTTCGTGGCGCGGATCGGGTTCGCCGGGTACGTGAGGTAGGCGCTCGGGACGCCGGCGGCGGTGCCGGGCAGGTCGGGGCGGGCGCCGACGTTGCGTACGGCGGTGGTCGGCAGCAGTCTGGCGCTCTTGGCCTCGGCCTTGGCGGCGGTGCCGCCGTCGCCGCACGCGGCGATCAGGGGCGCCGCGGCGACGGCGAGACCGGCGCCCGCACCCCAGCGGAGCACGGTGCGGCGGTTGACGGGTGTGGTGCCGGGCATCGGAGGACTCCTCAACACGAGGGGACACGGGGACGTTTGGGGGGTGCGGAGCCGTGGTGGCGGTGGGTGCGGGTCAGCCCTTGACGGCGCCGGTGAGGACGCCCTTGGTGAAGAACCGCTGGAGGAAGGGGTAGACGAGGAGGATCGGCACGACGGCGATGACGAGGACGGCCATCTGCACGGCCTGCTGCGGGGCGATGGCCTCGCCGGCGGCCGCGGTGTCGAGGTTCTGGCCCTGGAGGATGAAGGTGCGCAGCACCATGGGCAGCGGCCATTTGTCGTTGTCGCCGAGGTAGAGCAGCGCGTTGAAGTACGCGTTCCAGTACGCGACGGCGTAGAAGAGTCCGACGACGGCGATGACCGCCTTGGACAGGGGCAGGACGACCCGGATCAGGGTGCGGAAGTCGCCGGCGCCGTCGACCTTCGCGGCGTCGTAGAGCTCTTCGGGCAGGTTCATGAAGAAGGCCCGCATCACGACGAGGTTGAACGCGCTGACCATGGTGGGGAGCACGAGCGCCGCGAAGGTGTTGTAGAGGCCGAGCTCCTTGACCAGCAGGAAGTTGGGGATGACGCCCGCGTTGAACAGCATGGTGAACAGGGCGGTCATGAGGATGAAGCGGCCGCCGACGATGCCGCGCCGCGACAGTCCGTACGCCATGCCGATGGTGGCGAGGAGGCTGCAGACGGTGCCGGTGAGGGTGACGCCGATGCTCACGAGCAGGGCGCGGGTCACGCGGCCGCCGGTGAACGCGGTGCGGTAGGCGTCGAGGCTCGGGTGGTCCGGCCACAGGACGAGACCGTTGGAACGGACGATGTCGCTCTGCGAGGCGAAGCTCGTGCCGATCACGCCGAGCAGCGGGTACGCGACGAGGGCGACGACCAGCACGAGGGCGAGGCCCTTGAGGAAGAGGCCGAGCCGGGTGGGCCGCTCCATCCACGGGGGCCGGATCCCTGAGGGGCGCAGTTCCCCGCTGCCGGCCGTGGTGTGCGCCGGGCGCGGGCGGCGCCGCGACTTCACTGCGGACGTGTCAACGGTCAGCACCGCGGTACACCCCTTCGTGGCCGAGCCGGTGGGCGAACTTGTTGGCGCCGATGACGAGCACCGTGCCGATCACGGCCTTGACGAGGCCGACGGCGGCCGAGGTGCCCCACTGGTTGTCCTTGATGCCGTGGAAGTAGACGTACGTGTCGAGGACTTCACCGGCGCCCGGTCCCACGGCGTCGCGCTGGAGCAGGATCTGCTCGAAGCCGACGGTGAGGATGTTGCCGAGGTTGAGGATGAGCAGCAGGACCAGGACCGGGGACAGGCCGGGCAGGGTGACGTGCCAGAAGCGGCTCCAGCGGCCGGCGCCGTCCATCGCCGCCGCCTCGTACAGGCCGCGGTCGATGGACAGGAGCGCGGCGAGGATGATGATGGTGCCCCAGCCGGCGTCCTTCCACATGACCTGGAGGGCGAGCAGCCAGGGGAAGGCGTTCGGGTCGGTCGTCATGTCGTAGCGCGGCAGGCCGAGCGATTCCAGCAGGTCGGGGACGACGCCCGCGCCGCCCAGGATCTGCTGGAAGATCGAGACGATGATGACCCAGCCGATGAAGTGCGGCAGGTAGACGACGCTCTGCACGAAGCGGCGCAGCTTGTCGCTGACGATGCTGTTGAGCAGCAGGGCCAGGCCGATCGGCACGGGGAAGAACAGGACCAGCTGGACGAGAGCGATCTTCAGCGTGTTGCCGGTGGCCGACCAGAAGTCCGGGTCGGCGAAGGCCGTCGTGAAGTTGGTGAAGCCGGTCCAGGCGCTGTGCATGTAGCCCAGATAGGGCTGGTAGTCCTGGAACGCCACCATGTAGCCGAGCAGCGGCACGTAGTGGAAGACCACGAAGTACAGGAACCCCGGCAGGCACAGCAGCAGCATCACCTTGTCGCGCTTGAGGCGCTGCCACAGGGACTTGCGAGGTGCGGGGGCTGTACGTGGGGCACGAGGTGTGCGGGGTGCGGCCACGGGTGGCGCGGGAGCAGTCATGAGGCGGTCCTGTTCGGCCGGGTGGCGCAGGAACTGCGTTTCTGCGGCGGCAAGTTAGTAAGCGGTTAACCCCCTCGTCAATAGATCGGAGCAATCCGCTCGCCGGTTCCTCCTGCCTCCGGCCCGCTCTGGAGCCCCTCAAAGCCCGCCATTTACCGCATGAATCGGACAGTCCGCCGCCACTGACGGCTCGGTGACCTTGACGGTCACACCGCGACCTCCTTAGCGTTCCGTCCCGTCATAGAACACGTTTACTGTCCGGAGGCAGGGTGCGAACCACTGACGAGGTGCCGGTCACGGCCGGTGCCGCCGACGCCACACCGCCCCCGCGGCGGCCCCGTACGGTTCTCGCGATGGACGCGTCCGTCGTCGACGACGTCTTCCCGCCCGCGGTGCGGGCCCGGCTGGAGGAGACCGCGGACATCCGGCCGCCGGGCGCGGTCCGGGAGTTCACCGGTCCCGAGGCGCGGGCCGCGCTGGCCGAGTGCGAGGTGCTGCTCACCGGGTGGGGCTGCCCGCCCATCGACACGCAGGTGCTCGACCGGGCACCCCGGCTGCGCGCGGTGATCCACGCGGCCGGCACCGTGAAGACGTTCCTGAGCCGCGACGCCTACGTCCGCGGCATCGCCGTGTCCTCGGCCGCCGCGGCCAACGCGGTGCCCGTCGCGGAGTTCACGCTCGCCGCGATCATCCTCGGCGCCAAGCGCGCCTTCCCCCTCTCCCAGCTCTTCCGCACCCGGCGCACCCACCGCACCGACGCCGATCTGCACCGCCACGCCTGGCTCGGCACGCACGGCATCACCGTCGGCGTGGTCGGCGCGTCGCACACCGGCCGCCGCGTCGTGCAACTGCTGCGCTCCCTCGACGCCGAGGTGCTCCTGTACGACCCGTACGTCGGCGACGCCGAGGCCGAGCTGCTCGGCGCGACCCGCACCGACCTGGACACCCTCGTCGCGACCAGCGACGTGGTGACCCTGCACGCGCCCGCCACCGCCGAGACCCGGCATCTGCTGGACGCCCGGCGCCTAGGCCTGCTGCGCCCGGGCGCGCTGCTCGTGAACACCGCGCGCGGCCCGCTCGTCGACACCGAGGCACTGGTCCCGCACCTGGTCGACGGCCGGATCGACGCTGTCCTCGACGTCACCGACCCCGAGCCACTGCCGCCCGGACACCCGCTCTGGGACCTGCCCAACGTCTTCATCACCCCGCACATGGCGGGCGCCCAGGGCAACGAGGTGGCCCGGCTCGGTGCCCTCGCCGTGGACGAGCTGGCCCGCTACGCGCGCGGTGTGCCGCTGAACCATCCGGTGCTTCTGGAGGACCTGGAGCACATCGCGTGAACGGGACGGGGCCGCACGTCATAGGCTCGGGACCGGCCGGACGGGCACAGGGCGACCGGCCGGAGCGGGTGAACCACGCGGACGGGCACGAGCGGCAGGGGGTGGGGCGGATGTCCCGGCAGGGATCCACAGCGGGCGGCAACGGAGCGGGCGCGCAGCGCCGCGCCACCGTCGTGGACGTGGCCAGGCTCGCGGGCGTCTCCACGGCGACCGTCTCCCGCGTGATGAACCGCAACTACCCGGTGGCGGCCGCGACCCGCGAACGCGTCGAGTCCGCCATGCGGGAGCTCGGCTACGTGGTCAACGCCCACGCCCGCGCCCTGGCCGGTGCCTCCAACCGCACCGTCGGCATCATCGTCGGCGAGATCGTCGACCCGTTCTACGCGTACATCGCGCGCGGCGTCGAACGCGAGGCCAGCGAGGGCGGCCGGCTCTGCCTGATCTGCTGCCACCAGGGCGACCCGCAGCGCGAGCTCGCCTTCATCGAGCTGATGCACGAGCGGCGCGCGGACGCCGTGGTCCTGGTCGGCGGCAGTGTCGACGACCGCGCGTACAAGGCCGAACTGGCCCGGCGGGCCCGCGAGCTGGACGCCGGCGGCTCCAAGCTGGTGCTGTGCGGGCGCCCCTCGCTCGGTGACGACGTGCCGACCGGCGGCGTCGAGTACGACAACGAGGGCGGTGCCTTCGCGCTCACCGACCACCTGATCACCCAGGGGCACGAGCGGATCCTCTACCTCGGCGGTCCGCCCGGCCTGTCGACGGCCCACGACCGGCTCGTCGGGCACCGGCGCGCCCTGGAGTTGCGCGGCCTGCCCCGCGACCCGCAGCTCGAACACCCCGGCCCCTTCAGCCGCACCTTCGGCTATCGCAGGATGGCCGAACTGCTGCGGGACGGCCCCTCGTTCACCGCCGTTTTCGGCGCCAACGACAACGTCGCGGCGGGCGCCGCACAGGCCCTGGAGGAGGCCGGTGTGCGCGTCCCTCAGGACATGTCGCTGGTCGGCTACGACGACGTGCCCGTCGCCCAGGAACTGCGGCCGCGCCTCACCACGGTCCGGATCCCGCTGGAGGAGATGGGCCGGCAGGCAGTGCGGGTGGCCATAGGCGGTGACGACGAGGAAGACTGGCGGGCCCCGACGACCGGCACGCTGCGCCTCGGCACGCACATCGTGGTGCGGGACTCGGTGGCCCGCGCGCCGCGCCGGGGCTGAGCGGCACCCCGAACTCCGGCAGACGTGCTTGATCCTGCTCGGATTCGGGCCGGTCCGCGTAGTAACGAACAGAAACTCGGCGGACCCTCTTGCGGCTGGATAGCAAACGCTTACATGCTGACGCGCAGCCCCACCGCACGTCCCGCTCCTCGCACCGACTTCGTCCCTTCTCACGGGAGTCCCTGGATGCGCCCTGCCCACAAGCCTGTCGCGGTCCCGCACGAGCCCGTCTCCCCCGCCAACGCCTCCCCCGCCTCCCACGCCTCCGTATCGCCGCTCGGCTTCGGCCGTCGTTCGATGCTCGCCGCGCTGGCCGGCGGCGGGGCGGCCCTCGCTCTCGGTGCCAGGAGCGCGAGCGCCGCGGCCCCGGCCGGAAGCACGGCCGGCTCCACGGTCGGTCCCGCGATCGCCGGGGCCGGCACGGAGCGCTGGAACCGGAGCGGCGACACCCTGCTCCTCAAGGCCTTCCCCGACGCCGAGACGGAGCGGATGCGGCTCGCCCGGTCGCTGCGCGCCAGTGAGTTCGTCCCCACCGGGCGCCACGCCGCGGCCGGTGCGACCGTCACCGTCCAGGTGCGGTCCGCCGAAGGCGCGCTGCCCGTGCTGCACATCGGCACCTTCGACGACTACAACACGGTCCCCGCGCTCAAGGCGCCCCGCGCCTATCGGCTGCGGCCGGGCCCGAACCGGATCAGCGACCCGCACGGCGGCCCCGTCTACCTCAGCTGCGCCGGGCACGGTCAGCGCGCCGCCGTCACCTTCGTCTCCGGCACCGCGCGCATGGCCGTCTTCGCCCTCGGCCGCACCTCTGAAGCCGATTTCCAGCGGCAGCTCGACGCCGTCACCGTGCCATGGGTGGAACTCGTCACCGACCGCGCGATCCTGACACTCACCCGTGAAGGCGCACTGCTGTACCGGGACCAGGACCACGCCGCGCTGATGTCGCTGTTCGACACCGTCATCGACTCGCACGACCGGATCAGCGGCCTCGACAGCGGCCGCCCGCTGGACCGCCCCAAAGCCGGCCGCTACCACTTCACCGAGGTCAGCGTCGTCCCCAAGGGAGTCACCGCCTACGCCTGGCACGGCCACAACGGCTTCCCGCGCGCGTACCTGGACCGCCTGTGCAGCGTCACCAACCTCACCACGCGCGGCTGGGGCCTCTACCACGAGCTGGGCCACCTCAACCAGCAGGCCGCGTACCAGGCGGGCACCCTCACCGAGGTCACCGTCAACATCTACTCGCTCGCCGCGCAGCGCACCCTGGGCCGCCCCTCCAACCTCCTCACGGTCGACCCGAAGACCGGACTCGACTGGTTCCAGTCCGCCCGCGCCAAGCTCGGCACGCCCGGCCTCTCGTACGTCGACGATCTCGGCCCCTACGAGAAGCTCGTCCCGCTGCGGCAGTTGGAGCTCGCCTTCGGGGAGGACTTCTGGCCCCGGCTGCACCGGCTGGTCCGCACCGAACACCAGCACGACGCTCCGGTCGAGGACTACGACCACCCGCCGGAGGTCGAGGCCCGCCAGTACCGCGCCCTCGCCACCTACGCCTCCCGCACCGCGGGCCGCGACCTCACCGACTTCCTCGCCGGCACCTGGGCGATGCCCGTCGACGCGCGGGGCCGCGCCGAGATCGCCGCCCTGCGCCTGCCCCGGCCCGACACGGACCCGAGCACGCTGACCGACTGACGTCACCGCGTGCCGCGCCCGCCCCAGCACCGTACGGATCACCTCAAGGAGACGACACCTCATGCGCACCCCCGCATCCCCGTCCCGCCGTACCGTCCTCGCCTCCGTCGCCGCCACCGGCGCCGCACTCGCCGTCGGCGGCCCGGCCGCGGGCCTCGCCCTGGCCGCCGACGGACCCACCGTGGAACTCGTCGCCCGCCCGTCCGCCGAGGCCGAGCGGCTCCGGCTCGGCCAGGCGCTGCGCGGCTCCGAGTTCCAGACGACCGGCCGCTATCTGCCCGCGGCCACCGCGCTCCGCCTCGACGTGCTCCCGTACGACGAGGTCGTGCCCACGCTGTGGGTCGGGCAGTGGGACTACTACGGCACCGTCACCGAGCCGCGCCGCTATCCGCTCAAACCGGGCTCGAACACCGTGACCGACCCGCACGGCGGCCCCTTCTACTTCACCCTCGAAGGGCGGGGCGAGCGCGCCGCCGTCAAGCTCAAGGACGGCTCCGTGCCGATGCCCGTCTTCACCCTGGGCGGCACCGAAGGGGCCGACTACCAGCGCCAGTTGGACACCTATACGGACGTTCCGGTCGTCGAGCTGCACGGGCCGCGCTCCATCGTGACCCTCACCCGGGACGGCGCCCTGCTGTACCGGGGCGAGGACCACGCGGCGCTGCTGCGCCTCCTCGAGCAGATCATCGACGCCGAGGCGGCCGTCAGCGGTCTCGACAGCTCCAAGCCGGTGCACCGGCCCAAGGCCGGCGCCTACCACTTCACCGAGGTGTCCAAGGTGCCGTCCGGCGTCGGCGCCTACGCGACCCACGGCTACAACGGCTTCCCGCGCGTCTACCTCGACCGGGCCACGACAGTGCAGGGCCTCCTCACCCGCGGCTGGGGGCTGTACCACGAACTCGGGCACCTCCACCAGCAGATGGCGTACAAGCCGACCGGCCTCACCGAGGTCACCGTCAACATCTACTCGCTGGCCGTGCAGCGCGCCCTCGGCCAGCGCTCGAACCTGCTGACCGTCGACCCGAAGACGGGGCTCACCTACTTCCAGTCGGCCCAGGCCAAGTTCGGCACCGACGGGCTCACGTACGAGAAGTCCTTCACCTCCTACGAGAAGCTCGTGCCGCTGCGGCAGCTGGAGCTCGCGTTCGGCGACGACTTCTGGCCGCGGCTGCACAAGCTGGTCCGCGAGGAGAACCCGCAGTCGGACTACACCGAGACGGCCAAGCGGTACCGCGCGCTCGCCACCTACGCGAGCCGGGTCGCCGCGCGCGACCTGACCGACTTCTTCCTCACCACCTGGGCCTTCCCCATCGACGCCCAGGGACGCGCCGAACTGGCCGCCCTGAACCTGCCGAAGCCGTCGGTCGACCCGGCGACGCTGACCGACTGACCCGGAGGACGACGACCGACCATGGAACTGAGCAGACGCCAGACCCTCGCGCTCGCCGGAGCGGGCGCGGCCGGGGCCCTCGTCCCGTTCGCGCCCGGCTCCGCCACCGCCGCGACGTCCGCCGACGATCCGTACGAGCCGCTGCTCGCCCGGGCCGCGCGCCAGCTGACCGGCGGCGCCTTCGACCCGGCCGACCCGGACTTCGCGGCCGCCCTGACCACCTTGGACACCCAGGCCGGCGGCTGGTGGCGCGGCATCGACACCTCGGCGGGCCGCAAGGCGCTGTGGGCCGACCTGTCCCCTGCCTCCGACCCCGGCATGTTCGGCCAGAGCTACACGCGGCTGCGCACGATCGCGATCGCCTGGGCCATCCCCGGCACCTCGCTCGCCGGGGACGCGGCAGTGCGCGACGGTCTGCTCGACGCGCTGCGCTTCCTCAACACCGTCGGGTACAACCCGGCGCGCGGCGAGTCCGGCAACTGGTGGTTCTGGGAGATCGGCGCGCCCCGCGCGCTCATGGACACGTGCGTGCTGCTCCGCGCGCAGCTCCCGGCCGCTGACCTGGACGCGTACCTGAGGACCGTCGCCAGGTTCGTCCCCGACGCGGACCGGCGCACCAACTCCCCGAGCCTGGCCGAGACCGGCGCCAACCGCGCGGACAAGGCCGTCATCGTCGCCCTGCGCGGCCTGCTCGCCCGCGACCCGGCCGTGCTCGACAAGGCCCGCGACGCCCTGTCCGACGTCCGGGACAGCGGGAAGAACAGCCTCTTCAAGTACGTCACCTCGGGCGACGGCTTCTACCGTGACGGCTCCTTCGTGCAGCACACGTACGTGGCGTACACCGGCACGTACGGCAGTGTGCTGCTCGGCGGCGCCGGCCAGCTGATCGCGCTGCTCGCCGGCTCCGACTGGGCGGTGACCGACCCGTCGGTCGACGTGCTCCACGAGGCGGTGGACCGGAGCTTCATGCCCGTCCTCTTCGACGGGCTGATGATGGACTCGGTGCGCGGGCGCGCCGTTTCGCGGGACCGGGCCCGGGACCACACGGACGGCGCGGTCACCGTCTCGTACATCCTCCAGCTCGCCGAGGGCGCGCCCGCGTCCTACGCGGACCGCTGGCGGGCGGCGGCCAAGGGCTGGATCCTGCGCAATCGTGAGACGCCGTACACCGGGCTGGTCGGCATCCCCGCGCTGGTCCGCGCCAAGGCGCTCCTCGACGACGCGCAGGTGGCGCCGGCCGACCGGCTGACGGGGCACTTCGTGCTGGCCGACATGGACCGGGTCGTGCACCGGCGCCCGGCGTGGGCCTGCGCCCTGTCGCTGTCCTCGAAGCGCATCGCCGCGTACGAGGCGGGCAACGGGGAGAACCTGCACGGCTGGTACACCGGCGACGGCATGACGTACATCTACGACGGCGACGACCTGGACGCCTTCGGCGACTCCTTCTGGCCGACCGTCGACCCGTACCGCCTTCCGGGCACGACCGTCGACACCCGGCCGCGCACCGACCTCGGAACCGCCCCCGGAACCAGCACCTTCCGTCCTAAGAACGCGGTGGCGGGCGGGGCCGTCCTCGACGGACGGTACGGCGCTTCCGCCATGGAACTCGTCGCGGACGGGTCGACGCTGCGGGCCAAGAAGGCGTGGTTCCTCCTGGACAACGCCGTCGTCGCGCTCGGCTCCGGCATCACGGCGAGCGACGGCCGCACGATCGAGACGGTCGTGGAGAACAGGAACCTGCACGCCGACGGGCTGCCCGCGCTCACCGTCGACGAACGACGGCAGCCCACGGAGCAGGGCTGGTCGGCTGAGCTCGACGACGCGGGCTGGGCACACCTGGAGGGCGTCGGCGGCTACGTCTTCCCCACCGGAGGCCCCCTGCGCGCCCTGCGCGAGGAGCGCACCGGCACCTGGCGCTCCATCAACTCCGGTGCGGACACCGGCGGCGACCCCACCCCGGTCACCCGCCGCTACGCCACCCTCTGGTTCGATCACGGTTCCTCCCCCGACTCCGCTTCGTACTCCTACGTCCTGCTGCCCGGTGCGACCGAGGCGGCCACGCTCGCCTGGTCCCGCTCCCGACCCGTGCGGATCCTGGCCAACTCCCCCGAGGTCCAGGCCGTCTCCTCGCCGCGGCTCGGTCTGCTCGCGGCGCACTTCTGGGCGGCGGGATCGATCGACGGCCTCGCCTGCGACGGACCCGGCACCGTCCTGGTGTCGCGGCGCGACGACGGCGTCACCGTCGCGGTCGCCGACCCGGGCCGCACGGCGGCGACCTTGACCGTCCGGCTCCCCTTCCCCGTCGACGAGGTGGTCGCCACCGACGACACCGTGACCGTCACCCCCGGCCGCCGGCCCGTGCTCACCGTCCGCGTGGGCGGCTCACACGGCCACACCCACACCGCCCGGCTGCGCTGACCCCGCGTCCGCGCTCCCGCCCGATCTCCACCGTCCGCACGAACCGCACCGTCCGCGTCCGCCGAAGGAGCCAGCGAACCGCCATGCCCGCCCCGTACTTCTCCCTGCCGCCCACGGACCGTGTCCGCTCCCCGCTGACCGGCTGGACCCGGGCTCACTGGGAGGCCCTGGCCGACCGTCAGCTGGACGCCCTGCTGCCGTACGCAACTCCGGGCTTCGCCCAGTACCGGCTGCCGGGGCGGGCCAGCTGGTCAGGCGTCGTCTCGGACGGGCTCGAAGGGTTCGCTCGGACATTTCTGCTGGCCTCCTTCCGGATCGCGGGCGCGGGCGGTCTGGACGAGCCGGGCTCGTCCGTGATCTCCCACCTCATCGAAAGGTACACGGAAGGTCTGACAACGGGCACGGAGCGTGACGGCGCCGAGGCCTGGCCCGAACTCACCGACTGCTCCCAGCAGATGGTGGAGGCCGCGTCGATCGCGATCGGGCTGCACGAGACCCGCCCCTGGATCTGGGACCGGCTCGACCCCCGGGTCCAGGAGCGCGTCGTCGACTGGTTCTCCGGCTTCGTCGGCGGCCGCACCTGGGACAACAACTGGCGCCTCTTCCAGGTCGTCTCCGAGCAGTTCCTCGCCTCCGTCGGCGCCCCGTACAGCCAGAGCGACATCGACGGCGGGCTCGACCGCATCGAGGACTGGTACGTCGGCGACGGCTGGTACACCGACGGCGACGGCCGCAACTTCGACTACTACATCGGATGGGCCCTGCACCTGTACCCCCTCCTGTGGGCGCGGATGGCCGGCCCCGAGGCCGACGGCGGGCGCGCCAAGGTCTACAAGGAGCGGCTGGCCGCGTTCCTCGGCACGTATCCGCAGTTCTTCGGCGCCGACGGGGCACCCGTGCACCAAGGGCGCTCGCTCACCTATCGGTTCGCGGCGACCGCACCGGTGTGGATGGGGGCGCTCACGGACTGCTCACCGCTGGCCCCCGGTCTGACCCGGCGTCTGGCCTCGGGGACCGCCCGGCACTTCGTCGAGCGCGGCGTGCCCGACGAGCGCGGCCTGCTGCCGCTCGGCTGGTACGACACCTTCCTGCCCTCCACTCAGGCGTACTCCGGTCCCGCCTCCCCGTACTGGGCCAGCAAGGGATTCCTCGGGCTGCTGCTGCCGGCCGACCACCCGGTGTGGACGGAACGCGAAGTCCCGCTGCCCGTCGAGGAGTCCACGCAGTACACGGCGCTGCCCGCGCCGGGCTGGCTCCTGCACGGCACCCCGCACGACGGCATCGTCCGGTTGATCAACCACGGCAGCGACCACAACTCGCTCGACGGGCCCGCCACGGACGATCCCCACTACGCCAAGCTCGCCTACTCCACCGCCACCGCCCCCGAATCCGCCCCGCACGCCTGGGCGCGCACCGTCGACAATCATCTGGCGCTGCTCGCGCCCGACGGCACACCGTCGCGCCGGCGCCGCATCCACCCGCTCGCCTGCGAGGGCCGGCGCGCCTCGTCCCGTCACGAGGCTCAACTCCCGGGGCACGAGAAAGAGTTCCCGGTCGAGTCGACGAGTGTGCTGCACGGCCCGTGGGAACTGCGGGTGCACCGGGTGCAGGCGCCCGCCGGGATCACGGTGCGCGAGGGCGGTCACGCCGTCGCCGGCACCGACCGCCCGCACGAGGAACGGGGCCCCGGCTGGGCACTCACGCGCACCGCCGACGGCCTGACGAGCGCCGTCGTCGCCCTGCACGGTTGGGACGAGGAGACGGGTGTCGCCCACGAGGTGGAGGCCAACGCCTTCGGACCCCGCTCGGCCACCCCGTACCTGCGCGCGCAGGACCACCCGGGCGGGACGAGCGTCCATGTGAGCCTGGTGGCGCTGACCCGTGACGTCGTGCACCCGCGGGCCCTGCGCGCCGCGGTCACCACCTCGGTCGACGGGGACGGCGAAGTGCGCGTCACCTTCCCGGACGGCGAGGTCGTGACCGTGTAGGCGCGGCTCACATGTGGGCCCCGTACCCGGAGGGCGCGGGCGCGTGCGCCAGCAAGTGACGCACCAGCACGAGCAGCGTCTGGATGCCCGAACTGGAGATGCGCGCGTCGCAGCGCACGACCGGCACCCCGGGGTCGAGGTCGATCGCGGCGCGCACCTCTTCGGGTTCGTAGCGGTACGCGCCGTCGAACTCGTTCACGGCGACGATGAATCCCATGCCGCGTTCCTCGAAGAAGTCGACCGCCGCGAAGCACTCCTCGAGGCGGCGGGTGTCGGCGAGGATGACGGCCCCGAGTGCGCCTTCGGAGAGCTCGTCCCACATGAACCAGAAGCGCTCCTGGCCGGGGGTGCCGAACAGGTACAGGACGTGCTCCGGGTCCAGGGTGATGCGCCCGAAGTCCATCGCGACCGTGGTCTCGACCTTGTTCTCGATGCCGTCCAGGTTGTCGGTGGCGGCGCTGACGGTGGTGAGCAGCTCTTCCGTACTGAGCGGTGCGATCTCGCTCACCGCGCCGACGAAGGTGGTCTTGCCGACGCCGAACCCGCCCGCGACCAGGATCTTGAGCGCGGTGGGGAACAGGTCAGAGCTGTCGTCGTAGTCCATCGAGCACTGCCTCCAGTAGGGACCGGTCAGTGGGGTTTTCGTGGAACATGGGGGGCTTGGTGGTGATCGCCCCGCAGTCGACGAGGTCGGAGAGCAGGACCTTGGTGACGGCTGCGGGGAGTCGGAGGTGGCCGGCGACCTCGGCCACCGAGGTGGGCTCCACACACAGGTCGAGCACCTCGCTGTGCTCGGGGCCCAGGTAGCCCACCGGGGTCGTGCCGGTGGCCATGACGAGGGAGAGCAGGTCCATCGCCGTGGTGGGCCGGGTGCGTCCGTTGCTCACCGTGTACGGGCGCACGAGCCGACCGGCCGCACCGTCGAGCCACGGCCCGTCCTGCGGGGCCGCCACCCTCAATTCCTCATCGCCGTGGGTTCGGCCGAGGGCTGCCGGGGCGCGGTCACCAGGTAGGGGCGCACGCTCTTGACGAGCATGGCCATCTCGTAGCCGAGGACGGCCGCGTCGGCCTCGCGTCCGGCGAGGACGGCGAGACAGGTGCCGGATCCCGCGGTCGACACGAACAGCAGGGTGGAGTCGAGCTCCACCACGACCTGCCGCACGTCGCCGCCGTCGCCGAACCTGATTCCCGCGCTGCGGCCGAGGGAGTACAGGCCCGAGGCGAGGGCCGCCATGTGGTCGGCGCTGTCGGCGTCGAGTCCGTGGACGGACTTGACGAGGCCGTCGGAGGAGAGGAGCACGGCGCTCGTGGTGTGGGGAACGCGCTGGACGAGGCCGCTCATCAGCCAGTCGAGATCGGACACATGACCCGTCGGCACATCGCTCGCCATGGGGGATCGACTCCTTGGTGGACTGCTCGGTGTGGTGCTGGTCGGGGGAAGCGCGGGGGCGGGGCGGGGCCCGCCGGGTATCGCTCGCGGGGCCGGGGCGGTGCGCGCATGTCTCACTCGCCGTGACCGCCCTCGGGACCGGGGGACGGCGGTCGCGGCTCGCGCGACAGGTCGCGCGGCTCGGCGCCCTCAGCGAGGGTGATGCCGCGCTGGAACGCCGCCATCAGGCCGGGGTCGTGGCCGACGGGTTCGTCGTCCTGGCGCGGGGCGGGGGTGCCGCGCAGTTGCGGAGCCAGGTGCTCCTGAGCTCTGCGGCGGGGCAGTTGGGGGCGGCCCATGGTGCCGCGCACCTGGCCGCCGAGCGGGACGGGCGGGACCCGCGGGCCGGCCGTGTGCTCCCCTGTGCCCTGCCGGTCCTCGGGCCGGATGCCGGGCAGCGCGTCGGCCGGGGTGGCGCGCCGGTCGACCGAGGTCCGCTGCGGGAGCGGCACGTGGCCCGGGCCGTGGGACGGTGACGCGGTGCGGGGCTGACGGGGGACGGCGGCGACGGCACCGTGCGGGGCGACGGGGGTGGCCGGGGTCCCGGGTGCGGACGGGGTGTTGGGGTCCTCCGGGGTGCGCGGGGTGTGTGGTGCGTTCGGGTTCGGCGGGGTGACCGAGGTGTACGGCGTCCCGGCGTGGTGCGGGCCCTCCAGGGTGCTCGGCGTGCCGGAGTGGTGCGGCGTGCCGGGCACCGGTGACGTATCGGGGGCAGCCTGCGTACCGGTGTGGTGCGAGGTGCCGGAGGGGTGCGCGGGGGCGGGGCTGCCCGAAGTGTCGGGTGCCACCGGTGAGTTCGACGGGGCCAGTGCGGCCGGGGCGGGGAGCGCTCCGGGTCCGAGGCCGGGGTGGGCGACGGCGCTCTGCTCGTGCGCGGCCGCGGCCTGCGGGCCGAGGACGCTGTCGGCGGTGGCGGCGGCCGCGGCCCGGCGCACGTGCGGGCTCCTGCGGGCGTCGTCGCCGTCGGCGCCGAGCAGTGCCTGGGGCAGGACGAGGACGGCCTGGACTCCCCCGTAGATGTTGGTCTGCAGCCGTACGGTGATGCCGTGCCGCCGGGCGAGCTGCGACACCACGAAGAGGCCGATCCGGCCGTCCTGGAGCAGCGTCGCCACGTTGACCTGGTCGGGGTCGGCGAGGAGGCCGTTCATCTTGTGCTGCTCGGTGGCCGGCATGCCGAGTCCGCGGTCCTCGACCTCGACGGCGAGGCCGGAGGCGACCATGTTGGCGCGGAGCAGGACCTGGGTGTGCGGTGCGGAGAACACCGTGGCGTTCTCGACGAGTTCGGCGAGCAGGTGGATGCAGTCGGCGACGGCGTGGCCGTGCAGGGTGCCGTCGACCGGCGGGACGAGCTTGACCCGGGAGTACTGCTCGACCTCGGCGATGGCGGAGCGCATGACCTCGGTCATGGAGACGGGGTGGCTCCACTGACGGCGGGAGACGGCGCCGCCGAGCACCGCGAGGTTCTCCGCGTGGCGGCGCATCCGGGTGGCGAGGTGGTCCACCTGGAAGAGGCCTGCCAGCAGTTCGGGGTCCTCGACCTCGTTCTCCAGCTCGTCGAGGACGGTGATCTCGCGGTGCACGAGGGACTGCAGGCGCCGGGCGAGGTTCACGAAGACCTCGACCTTCTGCCGGCTGCCGGCCTGGCTGGACAGCTGCGTGGCCTGCACGACCGCGGAGACGGCGGTGTCGTGGGCGCGCGCGAGGTCGGCGGCGAGGTGGTCGAAGTCGTCGGCGTCGGACGCGGCGGCGGCCGGGGCGCGGCGGGCCGGCGGGGCCTCGCCCTTGCGCAACTGCTCCACGAGGCCGCGCAGTTCCGCCTGGCCCCGGGCGCTGGTGCGGCGCAGGGCGACGAGGCGGTCGCGGACGGCGGCGGCCGCGCGGCCCGCGGCGACGGCGGCGATGACGATGCCGGCGACGGTGACCACGAAGGCGCCGGTGAGCACGGCCCACAGCTCGGGGCCGGGCCGGGTGCCGGTGGAGCGGATCGCGAAGAGCACGGTGGCCGTGCAGGCGAGGGCGACCGCGAGGGGCGGCAGGACGGCGATGCGCAGCAGTTGGGGCCGTATGTGGGTCTCGGCCGGGTGCGACGTGGCCCGGCCGGTCGGCCTGCCGTGCCGACCGCCTTCGCGACGGTCCGCGCGGGCGGCCGGCTGGCGCAGCTGAGACATACGGCGTCCTCGTCCTCGGTGCTCGTGGGGTGGGTGGGGCGGCGCGGCGGCGACGAGCGGGGCGACCGGGCGTCGCGCAGCGGACACTCACGGTAGTTGTGAACGCATCATGTGCGGTGGGCAGTTGCCGAACTCCGGCGGTGGACGTCCCGCTCTGGTATGAGGCCTCGCACGGCAGTCCGAATATGACTTCGGACAGGCGTTCGCCCAGCTCCCCGGGGGTCGGCCGGGGGCGGTGGATTGTCAGTGGGCGCGCCTACTGTCGGAAGGCAGACGACGCGAAGCGCCCCGCCGTGCGGTGCACGGAGCGGGGCGCGGGTGGTGCGGTGTCGCGGTGGGGTCGCTGTGGGTCGAGATCGGTCGAGGTCGGTCGAGGTGCGGTCAGTCGGGGGTGGGGGCGTGATGGTGCAGGCGGAGCCAGGTGTCGAGGTGTTCGTACGCGCTCCGGCGCACGCCGGGCAGGGAGAGGAAGACGTCGTGCCGGGCGTCGGTGACGGGGACGTCGGCGGTGTCGCCGCCGAGGCCGGCCGCCGTCCAGCGGGCGATCTGCCGGACGTCGAGGACGGTGTCGGCCCGGTCGCTGCGCTCGCTGTAGCGCAGCGAGTAGTGCGTCTTGTCGGAGCGCAGCACGAGGGACGGGACGCCGACGTCGATGCCCTGGTGCAGGGCGGCGTGCCCGCGGCGCACGGCGTTGAGCCAGCCGATGGTGACGGGGAATCCGTCGAGCGGCTTGAGGTCGACGTCGTACTCCCATTCGCCGGTGCCGCTGGTGTGCAGGGTGCGGCCGTAGACCCCGCCCGGGAGGTTGAGCGCCTGGAAGGGGCGCACGCGCGCGAGGGCGCGCAGGGCCCAGGTGACGGGTCCGCGCATGAACGGCTTGCCCTGGAGGTCGAACCAGGGGCTGTTGAGCACCAGGCCGCTCACCGCGGTCGGGCGTCCGGCGCGGCGGCGCCGGTCCAGGTAGAGCGGTGCGACGAGGCCGCCCGTGGAGTGGGCGGCGAGCACGACGGGCAGGTCCGGGTGCTCCTCGGCGATCAGTTCGAGGGCCTGGTCGAGTTCGGCGTCGTAGAGGGCGAGGTCGGACACGTAGTGCGCGGTCTGGCCCGGGCGCCGGGCTCGGCCGCACTTGCGCAGGTCCAGGCCGTAGAAGGCGAGTCCGCGCGCGGCGAAGAAGTCGGCGAGCTCGGTCTGGAAGAAGTAGTCGGAGAAGCCGTGCACGTACAGGACGGCGCCGGTGACCGGCTCGTCGGGGCGGACGCTGCGGCGGACGAGGACGGCGCGGGCGTCGCCCTCGCCGTCCGGGTCGGGGCCCAGGTCGATGACGCGCTGCGCGTAGTCCTCGCCGAGGAGGTCGGGCTGCCAGTCGGCGGCGCCGTCCGCGGCCGGATCCGGTGCCGTGACGGGCCTGAGGCTGCGGGCGAGGTCGGCACGGAGGGTGGTGAGCGCGTCGAGCACGTAGTTCTGCCGCATCCGCCACGGGCTCCGGTCGCCCTGGTGCGGGAAGGAGCCGGCGGCGCGCTGGATGTAGCCGGAGGCCAGGTCGAGGAGCGGGCGCGGGGTGAGCGCGCGGTCGGGGCGGGGCGCGACGGCGGGGTGGCCCTCGCGGTCCATCCAGGTCAGCACCTTGCAGACGAGGCGGTGGGTGAGGTCGGCGCGCAGGGTCCAGGAGGCGTTCGTGTAGCCGACGCAGACGGCGAAGTTGGGGATGCCGCTGATCATGGCGCCCTGCCAGATGAAGCGCTCGGAGAGATCGGCCTCCTCACCGTCGACGCGCGGCCGGATGCCGCCGAAGGGCAGCAGCCGCAGGCCCGTGGCGGTGACCACGATGTCGGCGGGGAGCACCTCGCCGGAGCGCAGCCGGACGCCCTCGGGCACGAAGCGGTCGATGTGGTCGGTGACCACGCGCGCGGTGCCGGCCCGCACGGCCTTGAAGAGGTCGCCGTCCGGGACGGCGCACAGCCGCTGGTCCCAGGGGTCGTACGCCGGGGTGAAGTGCTCGGCGACGAGTCCGGCGTCGCCGACGCCCTTGGTGGCGAGCCGGCCGAGGATCTTGCGGGCGGAGTCGGGACGGCGCCGGCAGTACTGGTAGAAGGCGGTGCTGAAGGCGATGTTCTTGGCGCGGACGGCTCGGTGGGCCAGGCCTTCGGGCAGCACGGAGCGGGCGCGGTCGGCGAGCTTGTCGCGCTGCGGCACGGAGCCGATCCAGGTGGGGCTGCGCTGGAGCATGGTGACGTGGGCGGCGGCCTTGCCGCTCCGGCCGTCCTGCCGCCCGGTGGTGTCTTCGAGCAGGGAGGGCACGAGGGTGACGGCGGTGGCCCCGGAGCCCACGACGACGACCCGCTTGCCGCCGTGGTCGAGGTCCTCGGGCCAGAACTGGGGGTGCACGATCTGCCCGCGGAAGTCCCCGGCGCCCTCGAACACGGGCGCGTGCGGGTGCTCGTAGTCGTAATAGCCACCGCAGGAGTAGAGGAAGTCGCAGCTCAGGGTCGTGCGGGTGCCGTCGCGGGGGTCCTCGACGGTGAGCGTCCAGCGGCTGGTCCTGGTGCTGAAGTCGGCGCCGACGACCTTGCTGGAGTAGCGGATGCGCCGGTCGATGCCGAACGCTTCGGCCGTCTCCCTGATGTAGCTCAGGATCGAGGCGCCGTCCGCGAGCGACTTCCCGTCGCGCCAGGGCCGGAAGGGGTAGCCGAGGGTGTACATGTCGGAGTCGGAGCGGACTCCGGGATAGCGGAACAGGTCCCAGGTGCCGCCGAGGTCCTCACGCGCCTCGAGCACGGTGTACGTGGCGCCGGGGCGGGCCGTCTGGATGCGGTGGGCCGCGCCCACGCCGGACAGGCCCGCGCCCACGATCACGACGTTCACGTGCTCGGTCGGGGCGGCGGGCGTGCCCTGCTGCGCGGCGTCCGCGCCCTGGGCCGGGGAGAGCGGTGTGAGGGACATGGCACTCAGTGTCCGATGCGGGGCCCTCCTTTTCTTGCCCGAGCGCGACATAGATTTGCCCGAGGGCGACACGGCCCGTCGGGGAACTGGAGGCTCGGGGTGTACATCAGGTCCGCCGCGCTGCGCGGTTTCCGGTCGACGGTGGGTGAGCTGGGCGGTGACGGGGCCCGGTTCGCACGGGCCGCCGGGCTCGAGGTGTCGGCCCTGGACAGCGATGACGAGCTGATCCCGGAGCAGGCGGTGGCGACCGCGCTGGAGGTCGCGGCGCACGAGCTGCGCTGCCCCGATCTGGGGCTGCGGATGGCGACGCGGCAGGACATCACGATGCTGGGTTCGCTCGCGGTGGCACTGCAGCACTCGCCGACGCTCGGCGACGCCCTGGAGTGCACGTCCCGCTACCTCTTCGTGCACAGCCGGTCCCTGACGCTGACGCTCGGGGACGACCCGGCCGGGGAGCCCGGCACGGGCGCGCTGCTGTACGGTCCGGCGACGTCGGCGGGGCCGGTGCAGGGCACGGACTGCGGGCTCGGCTTCGTGCACCGCACGATCGGTTTCCTGTGCGGCGGGCCGTACGGGCTGCGCGGCGTGGAGCTGCCGTACCGCCCGGCCGCGCCACTGTCCGCGCACGAGGCGTTCTTCGGGGCGCCCGTGCACATCGGGCGGGTCCAGGGGTACGCCGCCCTGCGCCTGCCGCGCACGCTCCTGCACCGCCCGACCGGCCGGGTCAACGCGAACCTGCGCCGGCTCGCGCTCGCCTACCTCGACGAGCAGGCCCAGGGGGTCACCGACACGGTGACGGCACGGGTGCGGGCGGCGATCCAGGAGTCCCTGGCCACGGGCTCGGCCTCGACCCGCACGGTGGCCTCCCTCCTCGCCCTGCACCCGCGCACACTCCAGCGGCACCTGGAAGCGGAGGGCACCACCTTCGGCGCGCTCCTCGACGACGTCCGCCGCCACACGGCCCGCCGCCTCCTCCTGACCACGGCCCTCCCCATCGGCCAGATTGCCGCCCTCCTCGGCTTCGCCGAACAGTCGGCCCTGTCCCGAGCCTCCCGCCGCTGGTGGAACGCGTCACCGCGGCGGGTGCGGGCCGAAGGGGCGAGTGCGGGCGAGTGACCCGCTCATGGGGCTTCGCCCTGTGGAGATCGGCGACGATCGCCCCTTTTCAGGGGCCGTGGGAAAGCACCGATAGGCACAGGTGGCGCCGACTCGGCGGATTGCGCGGGTCGACGGCGGAGCGGCCCGGAGACGGACTGCCCGCGTCAGCCCTCCGGGCGGAGGCGGGCGCGGGCGTCTTCGAGTCGCTGGGCGTAGTCGGGTGCGGACAGTGCGGGGAGGGTCTTGTCCAGCGTGCCGGCGATCCGGTGGACGGGTGCCCAGACCGCCGGGTCGTCGACCACCCGGCTGAGATCGGTCATCTGGAGCTTCTCCAGCCAGTGCGACAGCACCAGCGCCTCGTCGGCCGTGAGCCGGATCGCCACGCGGTCGTCCGTCATGCGTGTCCCCCGCTTCCCAGCGACGCGATCCGCTCCGCGCACGGCGCCCCCTCGCACCCCGCTGCCCGCTCCACGCACGGCGGCCCGCTCGCGCCCCGCTTGCCCGCTCCACGCACGGCGGCCCGCTCGCGCCCCGCTTGCCCGCCGGGCCTTCCGCATCGCGACGGGGCTGGCCTCAGTGGCCCGCCACCGCCACCTCCGGGTCGTCCGTGCCCGCCTTCGGAGCCGGCTCCGGGACCGGCCAGCCGCCGCGCGGGATCGCCGCGACCGAGCGCCACCACTGCTCCGTCGGCAGGGTCTCCGCCGCGGGCTCGAAGGGCTCGCCGGGGCGCGGGAGCGCGATGCGGGCCGCGGCGCGGCGGGCCGCCGTGACCGTGCCCTCGCCGGGCTCGGTCCAGGCGTGGGGGGCCAGGTTGAACGTCGCCCAGTGGATCGGGAGCATCGGCCCGGAGACCGGCCCGCCCTGGAGGTCGAGGTGGGCACGCAGGCCCTCCTCGGGGGTCATGTGGATGTCCGGCCACCACTCGGAGTAGGCGCCGATCTGGATCATCGTCACGTCGAACGGGCCGTGCTCGGCGCCGATGTCCTGGAAGCCGCGGAAGTACCCGGTGTCCCCGCTGTGGTAGACGCGGTGGTCGGGGCCCGCGGCGACCCAGGAGGCCCACAGGGTGTGCTGCGCGTTGCGCAGGCCGCGGCCGCAGAAGTGGCGGGCGGGCGTCGCGGTGAGGGTGACGCCCGCGACCTTCGTGGACTCGTGCCAGTCCAGCTCGCGCAGCCGGTCGGCCGGCACACCCCAGTGCTCCAGGTGTGCGCCGACGCCGAGCGGCACGGCGAAGACGGTGTCCGTGTCGGCCAGCGCCTTGATGGTGGGCATGTCCAGGTGGTCGTAGTGGTCGTGCGAGATCACCACCACGTCGACGGGGCCGAGCGCGGCGAGCGGCAGCGGCACGGGGTGCAGCCGCTTGGGCCCGGCGAAGGGGAACGGGGAGCAGCGCTCGCCCCAGACGGGGTCGAACAGCACCCGCGCCCCGTCGATCTCGGCGAGCACGCTGGAGTGCCCCATCCAGGTGATCCGCAGCCCGGTGGCGGGCGGCTTGGACAGGTCTGCGAGGGTCGTGGCGTGCACCGGGACGGTGCCGGAGGGGGCGCGGCGCAGGCGCTCCTCCTTGCGGAAGTAGACCTTCGCGAACTCGGCCATGGAGCCCTCGGGGCGGGTGCGGGCGCCCTCCGGGTTGCGGAACGAGCCGTCCGAGAAGTTCGGCGACCTGCGGATGCGGTCGAGTCGCGCCCCGGCGGGCTCGGCACCGAAGGATGCGGGCTGCAGCGAACGCAGTCCGGAACTCAGCGAACGTGACACGGCGCCTCCCGACGATCGATCAGGCTCCCATTATGTGCGGCCCCACCGACAACGCGCCGGGCCCCTTGTGTCCGTAGTCCCCGTACCCCCTCCGGCCCCACCCGCGCGAACTGATCCATCATTCAGTATCCCGTCCATTGACAGCGCTCTCCGAGGCTCCAGATACTGACTCACGATTCAGTAGAGCCGCTTGGCAGTCCCCTTGGAGGCATCGTGTCGGAGCTCCCCACCGAACTGGTCCCGCTCAGCCCCGAACAACTCGCCGTGGTCGATCTCGCCCGGACCTTCGCGACCGAGGAGATCCGCCCGCGCGCGCGTGCCGTGGACGAGGCGGACGTGGAGACGCCCTGGGATTTGTGGCACAAGGCGGCCAAGGTCGGCATCACCGGGTTCATGCTTCCCGAGGAGTACGGGGGCGGCGGCTTCACGGACGTCTTCACGCAGTGCCTCGTCCAGGAGGAGCTGTGCGTCGGGGACCTCGGCATCGGCAATCTGCTCTGCTCCAACGGCTTCTTCGCCGACCCGGTACTGGAGCTGGGTTCCGAGGAGCAGAAGCGGACCTGGCTGACCCCGCTGGCCGGCCCCGACACCCCCATGACGTCCCTGGCGACGACCGAGCCGGGCTCGGGCTCCGACGCCGCGTCCATCACGACGGCGGCCGCCCGCACGGAGGGCGGCTATGTGCTGAACGGCCAGAAGGCGTGGATCTCGAACGCCGGCGAGGCCGACTTCTACGTGGTGTTCGCGAAGACCGAGCCGACGCTGCGCTCGCGCGGGGTGAGCGCCTTCCTGCTGCGCAAGGACACCCCCGGACTCACCTTCGGTGAACCGATGCGCAAGATGGGCCAGCGCGCGATCGTGTGCCGCGAGGTCTTCCTGACCGACGTCTTCGTCCCGGAGGAGCAGCGGCTCGGCGCGGAGGGCGAGGGCTTCGTCGGCCTGATGCGCACGTTCGACATCTCGCGCACCGTGCTGGGCGCGGCGGCCACCGGTGTGGCCCGCGCCGCCTACGAGTACGCACGCGACTACGCGCGCACGCGCGTGCAGTTCGGCAAGCCGATCGTCGAGCACCAGGCGGTCGCGTTCCGTCTGGCCGACATGCGCACCCGCATCGAGCAGTCGCGTCTGATGACGTGGCGCGCGGCCCGCCGGATCGACGCCGGTCTGGACGCCACGGCGGAGGCCGCCATGGCGAAGCTCACCGCGTCGGAGACGGCCGCGTACTGCACCTGGGCGGCCGTGCAGACGCTGGGCGGCTGGGGGTACTCGCGTGAGTACCCCGTCGAGCAGTGGATGCGCGACGCCAAGCTGGAGGAGATCGAGGAAGGCACCTCGGACATCATGCGTCTCGTCATCTCGAGGTCGCTGTGACCGCCGGGCCGGAGCATCTCACGGGCGGCGAGGCGATCGTCCGCGCCCTCGCCGCGCACGGGGTCACGCACGCCTTCGGTATCCCGGGCACCCACAACCTGGAGATCTACCGGCACCTGACGGCTCACGGGATCGCCCACGTCGCCCCGCGTCACGAACAGGGCGCGGGCTACGCGGCGGACGCCTACGCGCGCGTGACGGGCACCCCTGGCGTCGCGATCACCACGACGGGGCCCGCGCTGCTCAACATCGCGGCGGCCGTCGGCCAGGCGTACTCGGACAGTGTGCCGCTGCTGGTCGTGTCGCCGGGGATGCCGCTGCGGCATCCCAGCCGCGCCACCGGTCTGCTGCACGAGATGCGCAGCCAGACCGACGCGCTGCGCGGGGTCGCCGCGTTCAGCCACCGCGTGACGTCGGTGGCCGAGATCGGGGCGGCGGTGGCGCGGGCGTTCACGCTGTTCCGTACGGGCCGGCCGCGCCCCGCGCACATCGAGGTGCCGCTGGACCTGCTGGGCGCGCCGGCGCCCGCGGGGCCGGCGCTCCTGGCTCCCCCGGCGGCGCCGCCCGCCCCGGCCGCCAACCGCCCCGGCGTGGCGTACCCCCGCCACCGCACCCCGGGGCACGACCCGGGGCCCCGCGCCCCCCCCCCGCGCCTCCGGCAGCGCCACCGGTGA
>NZ_JBHYTK010000067.1:0-40776 GCF_042749255.1 Streptomyces sp. NPDC059524
CCCCGCGCCCCTGAAATGCAGACGCTTCGCGTCGCATTTCCCCGATGGGCGAGCGCCCGATGGAGATGGCGCACGAAGTGCGCATCTCCAGGGGCGCGGGGAACTGCGCGATCAGCCCCCACCGGCCCGCAGCCGCCCGCGAAACCGAACCGCCCCCTTCCCAAAGCGCAATGTGACGCGCGACACTCGCACCCGCACACGCATCTCCGCCGCAACCCGCGGAAGCGAGGCACACCATGTCCCTGACCGACGACCTGACGGTCGTTCAGCGCTGCGTGGACGAACTGACCCGAGCCGTCAACCAGCTCCCGCCGGAGGCGACCGGCCCCGATCTGCGCAGGGTCCGCGCCGACACCGAGCACCTGCGCGAGAGCGTGGCCCTGCTGCGCGCCGCCTCCGCGCAGCACGCCCCCGCTCCGGCCGCCAAGAAGAACGTCGTACCGATCCCCGACACCCCGTACGACAACTCCCTGTGGACCGACTCCGACGACGAAGGGCTCGGCGCACGGGACCGGCACGCTCCCTGACCCCACCCCACCTGCGGAGGCTTCCTTGGCCACCGGCACAGACAGCGGCACCGGCGTCCGGAGCCGGACCCGGGCCGCGATCACCGCCCGTCATCTGCGCACGGACCGCTGGTGGCTGGCCCCCGCGGCCACCGCGGGCGGACTCCTCGCGTTCGTCGTCTACTCGACGTGGCGGGCCTTCGCGAACGCCGACTACTACGCGGCCCCGTACGTGTCGCCGTTCTACTCGCCGTGTCTCGCGGACAACTGCGCCCCGATGCGGCACGGGCCCAACTGGGAGCTGTTCGGCGGCTGGTGGGGCCTGTCCCCCGCCCTGCTGATCCTGATCTTCCCGCTGGGTTTCCGGCTGACCTGCTACTACTACCGCAAGGCGTACTACCGCGGTTTCTGGGCGTCACCGCCCGCCTGCGCGGTCGCCGAGCCGCACAAGAAGTACAGCGGCGAGACCCGCTTCCCGCTGATCCTGCAGAACATCCACCGCTACTTCTTCTACGCGGCCGTCCTCGTCGCCTGCATCCTCACCTACGACACCGTGCTGTCCTTCCGCGACGAGCACTACGCGTGGGGCCACATGGGCCTCGGCACCCTCGTGTTCCTGCTGAACATCACGCTGATCTGGGTGTACACGCTGTCCTGCCACTCCTGCCGGCACATCGTCGGCGGCCGCCTCCGGCACTTCTCCAAACACCCGGTGCGCTACCGCCTGTGGGGCTGGGTCGGGAAGCTGAACGCCCGTCACATGCTGCTCGCCTGGGCCTCGCTGGTGAGCGTCGCGCTCGCCGACTTCTACGTGTACCTGGTCGCGTCCGGCGCCTTCGACGATCCGCGCTTCTTCTGATGGTGAGGTCTGGCTGAATGTCTGTAGTGGAGCGGCAGCAGTGGGACGTCGTGGTGGTCGGGGCCGGCGGCGCCGGGCTGCGGGCCGCGATCGAGGCGCGCGAGCGGGGCGCCCGTACGGCGGTGATCTGCAAGTCCCTGTTCGGCAAGGCGCACACCGTGATGGCGGAGGGCGGCATCGCGGCCGCCATGGGCAATGTGAACTCCGGCGACGGCTGGCAGGTCCACTTCCGGGACACGATGCGCGGCGGCAAGTTCCTCAACCAGTGGCGGATGGCCGAGCTGCACGCCAAGGAGGCCCCCGACCGGGTGTGGGAGCTGGAGACCTGGGGCGCGCTGTTCGATCGCACGAAGGACGGCCGGATCTCCCAGCGCAACTTCGGCGGGCACGAGTACCCGCGCCTCGCGCACGTCGGTGACCGTACGGGCCTGGAGCTGATCCGCACGCTCCAGCAGAAGACCGTCCAGCTCCAGCAGGAGGACCACAAGGAGACCGGCGACTACGAGTCCCGGCTCAAGGTCTTCCAGGAGTGCACCGTCACCCGCGTCCTGACCGACGGCGCGGGCCGGGTCTGCGGCGTCTTCTGCTACGAACGCGAGACCGGCCGCTTCTTCGTCATCGAGGCGCCGAGCGTGGTCCTGGCGACCGGCGGCATCGGCAAGTCGTTCAAGGTGACGTCCAACTCGTGGGAGTACACGGGCGACGGCCACGCCCTCGCGCTGCTCGCCGGGGCTCCCCTGCTCAACATGGAGTTCGTGCAGTTCCATCCGACGGGCATGGTCTGGCCGCCGTCGGTCAAGGGCATCCTCGTCACCGAGTCCGTGCGCGGCGACGGCGGCGTGCTGCGCAACTCCGAGGGCAAGCGGTTCATGTTCGACTACATCCCGGACGTCTTCAAGGAGAAGTACGCGGAGTCGGAGGCCGAGGGCGACCGCTGGTACGAGGACCCCGACCACAACCGGCGCCCGCCCGAGCTGCTCCCCCGCGACGAGGTGGCCCGGGCGATCAACTCCGAGGTGAAGGCGGGCCGCGGCTCCCCGCACGGCGGCGTCTTCCTCGACGTGTCGACGCGGATGCCCGCCGAGGTGATCCGGCGACGGCTGCCGTCCATGTACCACCAGTTCAAGGAGCTGGCCGACGTCGACATCACGGCCGAGGCCATGGAGGTCGGGCCGACCTGCCACTACGTGATGGGCGGTATCGCCGTCGACTCGGACACGGCTGCGGCGCGTGGCGTGCCCGGGCTCTTCGCGGCGGGCGAGGTGGCCGGCGGCATGCACGGCTCCAACCGGCTCGGCGGCAACTCGCTGTCCGACCTGCTGGTCTTCGGGCGGCGCGCCGGACTGCACGCCGCCGAGCACGCACAGGGCCTCGTCCCCGCCGAGCGGCCCCGTGTGGACGACGCCGGGGTCGACGCCGCGGCCGCCGAGGCGCTGCGCCCCTTCTCCGCCGAGCCCGCCGAGGACGGCGCCGTCCCCGAGAACCCGTACACCCTGCACCAGGAGCTCCAGCAGACGATGAACGACCTGGTCGGCATCATCCGCCGCGAGGGCGAGATGGAGCAGGCGCTGCGCCGGCTCGGCGAGCTGCGGGTGCGGGCCCGGCGGGCCGGGGTCGAGGGGCACCGGCAGTTCAACCCGGGCTGGCACCTCGCGCTCGACCTGCGGAACATGCTGCTGGTCAGCGAGTGCATCGCCCGCGCCGCCCTGGAGCGCACCGAGTCGCGCGGCGGCCACACCCGCGAGGACCACCCCGGCATGAACCGCGACTGGCGGCGGCTGAACCTGCTGTGCCGGCTGCGCGACCCGGCGGATCCGGGGTCCGGCCGCATCGCGCTGGGCCGCGAGGAGACCCCGCCCGTCCGCCCCGACCTGCTCGCCCTCTTCGAGAAGGAGGAGCTGGTGAAGTACCTGGCCGAAGAGGAGCTGCTGAAGTGAGTGACGCGTACCGGGCGCACTTCCGCGTGTGGCGCGGGGACCAGGACGGCGGGGACCTGCGGGACTTCGAGGTCGAGGTGCACGAGGGCGAGGTCGTCCTCGACATCGTCCACCGGCTGCAGGCCGCCCAGGCCCCCGACCTCGCGGTCCGCTGGAACTGCAAGGCCGGCAAGTGCGGCTCGTGCTCGGCGGAGATCAACGGGCGGCCCCGGCTGATGTGCATGACCCGCATGTCGGTCTTCACCCGCGAGGAGACCGTCACCGTCACGCCGCTGCGCGCCTTCCCCGTCGTACGGGACCTGGTGACGGACGTCGGCTTCAACTACACGAAGGCGCGGCAGGTCCCCGCGTTCGTACCGCCCGCGGAGCTGGCGCCGGGCGAGTACCGGATGACGCAGGAGGACGTGGACCGCTCGCAGGAGTTCCGCAAGTGCATCGAGTGCTTCCTGTGCCAGGACACCTGCCATGTGGTGCGCGACCACGAGGAGAACAAGCCCGCGTTCGCCGGGCCCCGCTTCCTGATGCGCGTCGCCGAGCTCGACATGCACCCGCTGGACGCCGCCGAGGCGAGCGGCCTCGACCGCAAGACCACCGCCCAGGACGAGCACGGCCTCGGCTACTGCAACATCACCAAGTGCTGCACCGAGGTCTGCCCCGAGGGCATCAAGATCACCGACAACGCTCTGATCCCCCTGAAGGAACGCGCCGCGGACCGTAAGTACGATCCGGTGGTCTGGCTGGGCAACAAGATCCGGCGGAGGTCTTCGTCGTAGCGGCCCTCGCCGCCGGGTCCGCGTCGTAGGGGGACGGTTGGAAGATCAGCGCGAACGAGAACCGGTACTGCTGGGGCGGGGCCGGACCGCCGATGTCTACGCGCTCGACCCGGGCTGGGTGCTGCGGCGCTACCGGGACGGGCTCGACGCCCGGCCCGAGGCCGAGGTCATGGGCTATGTGCGCGGCCACGGCTTTCCGGCGCCGCTGATCCGGGCGGACGCGGGGCTCGGGCCCGGCGATCTGGTCATGGAGCGGCTGGACGGGCCGACGCAGGCCGAGCAGCTGCTCAGCGGGCAGCTCGCGCCGGCCGACGCGGGGGCCGAACTCGCCGCGCTGCTGCGCCGGCTGCACGCCGTGCCCGCCCGGGCCGGTGGCCGGGTGCTGCATCTCGATCTGCACCCGGAGAACGTGATCCGCACGGCCGACGGGCCCGTCGTCATCGACTGGGGCACCACGGAGCTGGGCGATCCGGCCCTGGACTGGGCGATGTCGGCGATCGTGCTCGCCGAGGTGTGCCTGCATCCGGACTGGTCGGACGCGGCGCCGGCGCTGCGTGTGGTCCTGCCCGCGCTGCTCGCCGATCCCGCGCCGGGCACGACCGGCCCCGCCCTGGACGAGGCCCGCGCCCGCCGCACGGCGAACCCGACGCTGACCGGCGAGGAGAAGGCCCGGCTCGGCGCGGCGGCGGAGCTGGTGCGGGCGGTGGCGGCGGGCGTCACCCCGTAGACCTGACGCGGAGGGGCGCCCCCGGTCGGGAGCGCCCCTCTGCGTCGGTGCTGCGGCGGATCGGTCCGTGCCGGAGATCAGTCCGTGCCGGACTCCATCGCGGCGCGGTCCAGGACCTCGTCCTCGGCGGAGACCTCGCCGCGGGAGGCGATGGCCTCGGCGCCGCCCTCGGGCATGGTGCCGATGAGGCCCGTGACGGCGGCCTGGGCGGCGCCCGCGACCGGGGTGCCCGTGCCGAGCAGGCCGAGGCCCGCGTACTGCTCCAGCTTGGCGCGGGAGTCGGCGATGTCCAGGTTCCGCATCGTGAGCTGGCCGATGCGGTCGACCGGGCCGAACGCCGAGTCCTCGGTGCGCTCCATGGAGAGCTTGTCCGGGTGGTAGCTGAACGCGGGGCCGGTCGTGTCGAGGATCGAGTAGTCCTCGCCGCGGCGCAGCCGCAGGGTGACCTCGCCGGTGACGGCGGCGCCGACCCAGCGCTGGAGCGACTCGCGGATCATCAGGGCCTGCGGGTCCAGCCAGCGGCCCTCGTACATCAGCCGGCCGAGGCGGCGGCCCTCGGCGTGGTACTGGGCGAGGGTGTCCTCGTTGTGGATCGCGTTCACCAGGCGCTCGTACGCGATGAACAGCAGGGCCATGCCGGGGGCCTCGTAGATGCCCCGGCTCTTGGCCTCGATGATCCGGTTCTCGATCTGGTCGGACATGCCGAGGCCGTGGCGGCCGCCGATCGCGTTGGCCTCCATCACCAGGTCGACGGCGGAGGCGAACTCCTTGCCGTTGATCGACACGGGGCGGCCCTGCTCGAAGCCGATCACGACGTCCTCGGTCGCGATCTCCACCTCGGGGTCCCAGAAGCGGACGCCCATGATGGGCTCGACCGTCTCCACGCCCGTGTTCAGGTGCTCCAGGGTCTTCGCCTCGTGCGTGGCGCCCCAGATGTTGGCGTCCGTCGAGTACGCCTTCTCCGTGGAGTCCCGGTACGGCAGGTCGTGGGCGACCAGCCACTCGGACATCTCCTTGCGGCCGCCGAGCTCCGTCACGAAGTCCGCGTCGAGCCACGGCTTGTAGATCCGCAGGTTCGGGTTGGCCAGCAGGCCGTAGCGGTAGAACCGCTCGATGTCGTTGCCCTTGAACGTGGAGCCGTCGCCCCAGATCTGGACGTTGTCCTCCAGCATCGCGCGGACCAGCAGCGTGCCGGTCACGGCACGGCCGAGCGGCGTCGTGTTGAAGTACGCGCGGCCGCCGGAGCGGATGTGGAACGCGCCGCAGGTGAGCGCCGCGAGCCCCTCCTCGACCAGCGCCGCCCGGCAGTCGACCAGGCGCGCGACCTCCGCGCCGTAGTTCTTGGCGCGGCCGGGCACCGAGGCGATGTCGGGCTCGTCGTACTGGCCGATGTCGGCCGTGTACGTGCACGGGATGGCGCCCTTGTCGCGCATCCACGCGACGGCGACCGACGTGTCGAGGCCGCCCGAGAAGGCGATGCCGACGCGCTCGCCGGCCGGGAGGGAGGTGAGGACCTTGGACATAGGAAGAGTATGCATCACGATGCATGGTCATGCAAAGCCGTTCCCGCCCTCAATTTCCGCCCGTGACGCCCAGCATCTCCCCGGTCGCGACACCCCGCACCCGGACATAACCTCCGAAAGGTGACCTCGCCCCTAGTCGTCCGGACGGCCGCGGCCGCGCTCCTCGCCCTCCCCTGGCTGCTGCTGCCCGCCACCCCGGCCCTCGCCGACGACCCGGTCACCCTCTCCCGCACCGGCCAGGTCACCGACAAGGTGGACGCCCTCGGCGACCGCGACGACGTCACGGCGCAGGCACTGACCACGCTCGACGACAGCCGCGGCATCCAGCTCTTCGTCACCTACGTGCGCGACTTCTCCGGCCGCACCGCCCAGGACTGGGCGAACGCCACCGCCGAGAAGAACGGACTCGGCCTCGACGACGTGCTCCTCGCCGTCGCCACCCACGACCGGCAGTACGCCTTCTCCGTGGACCGCGACGCGCGGCTCACCGACGTCCAGCTCCAGGACGTCGCCCGCACCGCCGTCGAACCCGCGCTGCGCCGCGACGACTGGGCGGGCGCCGCGATCGGCGCGGCGAACGGCATCGGCGCCGTCGTCGCCGGACAGCCCGTACCGACCCCGACCCTCACCCCGGGCGCCGCCGACCCCGGCGGCGCGAGCGACGGCGGGACCCGCACCGGCGACCTCGCACTCCCTCTCATCGCCGTCGGCGCGGCGGGCGCGCTCGCCGCGTACACCTACACCCGGCGCAAGAAACGGATGAACACCCGCACCACGCCCGGCGGCGGCGCGGTCGCGGGCGGCTGGGGCAAGCCCGCCGCCACCGCACTGCCCGAGCTGGACCGGCAGGCCCGGCACCTCCTCGTCGAGACCGACGACGCCATCCGTACCAGCACCGAGGAACTCGGCTTCGCCACCGCCCAGTTCGGCGAGGAGGCCGTCACCGCCTACGCGGAGGCGCTCGCCGCCGCACAGAGCGAGCTCACCGCCGCGTTCAGGCTCCGTCAGCAGCTCGACGACGCCTTCCCGGAGGACGACGCCACCAAGCGGCGGATGCTCGACGAGATCATCAGCCGCTGCACGGAGGCGGACCGGCGGCTCGACGCCGAGGCCGAGCCGTTCGACCGGCTGCGCGCCCTGGAGAAGTCCGCGCCCGAGGCGCTGGCCGGCGCCGAACGGGCCTTCCGTGCCCTGACCGCCCGCACCGCCGATGCCGAGGAGACCCTGCGCGCCCTCGGCGCCCGGTACGCGCCCGCCGCCCTGCTGCCCGTCGCGGGCCATGTCGAACAGGCCAAGGACCGGCTGGTGTTCGCCACCGCCCAGCTCGGCGAGGCCCGCCAGTACGTGGAGGGCGGCGACACCGGCAAGGGCGCCGTCCACCTGCGTGCCGCCGAGGGCGCCGTCGACCAGGCCGGCACCTTCGTCACGGCCGTCGAGCGGCTCGCCCGCGAACTCGCCGAGGCCGACGAGAAGCTGCCCGCCGCCCTCACCGACGCCGAGGCCGACCTCGCCGACGCCCGCGGCCTCCTCGAAGGCACCGCCCCGGGCGTCCCCACCGCCGACCTGCGCGGCCGCCTCGCCCGCGTCGAGTCCGTCGTCGCCGACGTCCGCAGGGAACAGGCCGCCGGACCCCACGACCCGATCGGCGCCCTGCGCCGCGTCGAGGAGGCCGACTCCGCGCTCGACCAGTCCCTCGCCGCCGCCCGTGCCCGCGAGGCCGGCGCCGAACGCGCCCGCAGCCTCCTCGGCCAGGCCCTGCTCACCGCCCGCAGCAGCACCGGCGCCGCCGCCGACTTCCTCACCACGCACCGCGGCGCGATCGGCAGCGAGGCCCGCACCCGGCTCGCGGAGGCCGAGCGCCGGCTCGTGAACGCGCGGGCCGCCGAGTCCACCGATCCCGCCACCGCGCTCGCCGAGGCCCAGCAGGCCGACTCCCTGGCCCGGCAGGCCCGCTCCCTCGCCGAGCGGGACGTGCGCGCGTACGGGAATCCGTACGGGGGCGGCGGGCGCGGCGGCACCGGCATGGGCGGCGCCGTGCTCGGCGGGATCATCCTCGGCCAGGTCCTGCGGGGCGGCGGCGGGGGCGGATCCGGCGGCGGCGCCTTCGGCGGGGGCGGGCCCGGCAGCTTCGGGGGCGGCGGCACCCGGGGCCGGCGCGGCACCGGCGGCCGCTTCTGACCAGCGCACCACCACTGACGGCTCCGCACCCAGCTCCGTACCAAGGGATCCCAGATGACCAAGCAGACCATCCTCGGCCGGGTCACCCAGCTCGCCAAGGCCAACATCAACGCGCTCCTCGACGGCGCCGAGGACCCGCAGAAGATGCTCGACCAGCTGATCCGCGACTACACCAACAACATCCGGGAGGCCGAGGACGCCGTGTCGGCCACGATCGGCCATCTGCGGCTCACGGAACAGGACCACGCGGAGGACGTGGCCGCGGCCGCCGAGTGGGGCGGCAAGGCGCTGGCCGCCAGCCGGAAGGCCGACGAGCTGCGGGCCGCCGGAAGCACGGCGGAGGCCGACCGCTTCGACGACCTCGCCAAGGTCGCGCTGGGCCGTCAGCTGCGGTCGGAGCAGGAGGCCCGGGACGCCGAGCCGGCCATCGCCGCGCAGACCGAGGTCGTCGGCAAGCTGAAGAGCGGCCTCGACCGGATGAAGACCAAGCTGACCGAACTGCAGGCCAAGCGCGACGAGCTGGTGGCCCGCGCCAAGACCGCGCAGGCCCAGAACCAGATGCTCGACGCGGCGCGGAACATCGACGTCCTCGACCCGACCAGCGAGCTGAGCCGCTTCGAGGACAAGGTGCGCCGCGAGGAGGCGCGGGCACTCGGCAAGCAGGAACTCGCCGCGTCCTCGCTCGACGCCCAGTTCGAGGAACTCGACGCGCTCGGCGACGCGGCCGAGATCGAGGCCCGGCTGGCCGCCCTCAAGACCACCTGACGCTCCCCGCGTCAGAACAGGCTGAGCAGGGCCTCCGTCGGGTCCACGAGCCCCGAGTCGCCGTCGGGCAGCGCCAGTTCGAACCAGACGGTCTTGCCGCGCGGGGTGCGGCGCGACCCCCAGGCCGCGCTGAGCAGACCCACGAGCTGCAGTCCGCGCCCGCCCTCGTCCGTGTCCCGGGCGCGGCGCCGGCGCGGCTGCACCAGGCCCGCGTCCCACACCTCGCACACCAGCGTGTGGTCGAGCAGCAGCCGCAGCCTGATCTCGCCCTCGCCGTACCGCAGCGCGTTGGTGACCAGCTCACTGACCAGCAGTTCCGTCGTGTCGACGAGCGCTTCGAGACCCCAGTCGGTCAGCCGCTCCCGGGTGTACTCGCGGGCCCGGCCCACCGATTTCGGCTCGCGCGGCAGCGTCCAGTCGCCCACGTTCTCCTCGGGCAGGCCCTGGACCCGGGCCATGAGGAGCGCGATGTCGTCCTCGCCGTGGTGCGTGTCGAGGCTGCCGAGGACGTGGTCGCAGATGTCCTCCAGCTCCTCGGAGTGCGTGCGGGTGGTCCCGGCCCGGGGCGGCGCGTCGAGCGCCGCGCGGAACGAGGACAGGCCCTCGTCCAGCGGATGGTCCCGGGACTCGACGAGCCCGTCCGTGTAGAGCGCGAGCAGCGAGCCCTCGGGCAGCTCGACCTCCACCTCCTCGAACGGCTCGCCGCCGACGCCGAGCGGCATGCCCGGCGGCACGTCCAGCATCAGGGCGCCCTCGCCGGGTTCGACGAGGACCGGCGGCAGATGGCCCGCGTTGGCGAAGGTGCAGCGCCGGGTGACGGAGTCGTAGACCGCGTAGACGCAGGTGGCGAGGTACACCTCGGAGAGGTCGCCGCGCTCCGGGGCGCCGGTTCTGCGGGCCGCTCTGGTCGCCTGCTGGACGCCGCCGGGGGTGCCGAGGCCGCGGGCGATCTCGTCCAGGGCGCTGAGCACCTCGGCCGGTTCGAGATCGAGCAGGGCCAACGTGCGCACGGCCGTGCGGAGTTCACCCATGGCGACGGCGGCGCGCAGGCCGCGGCCCATGACGTCGCCGACGACCAACGCGGTGCGGTGGCCCGGCAGTTCGATGACGTCGAACCAGTCGCCGCCGACCTCCGTCGCCGCGTTGCCCGGCAGATAGCGGCAGGCGATGTCCAGGCCCGAGGCCTCCGGGTTGTCCGGCGGCAGCAGGGAACGCTGCAGTATCAGGGCGCGCTCGTGCTCGCGGCGGTACAGGCGGGCGTTGTCGATACAGACCGCGGCGCGCGCGGCCAGCTCGACCGCGACCGCCCGGTCCCGCTCGCCGAAGGGCTCGCTCCCCTTGGTCCGGGAGAACTGGACGAGGCCGACGACCGTGTCGTGCGCGACCATCGGCACCGCGAGCGTGGAGCGGACGAGGCCGCCCGGCTCGGCGGGCAGCAGCTGGGGGCGCGCGGTGCGCAGGGCGTCGGCGCAGGCCGAGTTGAACGCGAAGCGGTGCACCGCGCCCACGTTCACCGGGGCCTCGCTGCCGAGGTCGAGGAACGGGATGTCGGCGACGGCGCTCGCGGCGGCGACCCGGCGCAGCTCGGCGCTGCCGTCGGCGAGCCCGGGCGGCGCCTCGTCGCCCGCGAGCAGGCCCTGGTACAGGTCGACGGAGGCCAGGTCGCAGAAGCCGGGGACCACGATGTCGAGCAGTTCGCGCGCGGTGGTCTCCAGGTCCAGGGAGTTCCCTATGCGGGCGCCCGCCTCGTTCAGGAGCGCCAGGTTGCGGCGGGCGTGGGCGGCCTCGCGGGCGGCGGCGTGCCGGCGCGTGACGTCCGTGACGAGTCCGGCGATGCCGATGGGCCGGCCCGAACCGCTGTGCACGCGGTAGAGGTTGACCGACCAGTGGCGGCGCTCGACGGAGTCCGGCGCGGTCCCCACCAGCTGCATGTCGGTGACGGCCTCGCCGCTCTCCAGGACCCGGCGCAACGCACCCTGCACCCGCTCCGCCTCGTGCCGGGGCAGGTAGTCGTGGACGGTGCGCCCGCGGTGGTCGTCGACGTGCCCGCCGAAGACGGCGGTGAACGTGCGGTTGGCCCGCTGGACCTTGAGGTCGGTGTCGAACAGCAGGAAGCCGAAGGGAGATTGGCCGAATATGGCCTGCGAGGCGGCGAGGTCGGTCTCGATGCGCCGCAGGGTCCGTACGTCCACGACGATGCAGACCGCGGCGCGCTCGCCGGACTCGGTGAGCGTCGGCATGACGTAGACCTCGGCGAGCCCGGTGCGGGCCTCGGCGTCGGCCGCGCTCTCGTCCGCGCCGCCGCCCGGGGCGCGGAAGGGGACGACGCCCGTCCACTCCCTGCCGTCGAGGATCTCGGCCATCTTGCGGTGGCCGCGTTCGCGCAGGTCGGCGGGGACGAAGGCCTCGATGGGGTCCTTGCCGACGGCGTCCTCGGTGCCGACGCCCAGGATCTGCGCGGCGCGCCGGCTCCACTGGTCGATCAGTCCGTCGGGCCCGATGGAGAAGGAGGCGACCTTTATGTAGTCGTAGATCGACCCGGGCGGGCTCGACTGCCAGACATCGGCCTGCGCGGGCTGCCCGGCACCGCCGGACTCCGGCCCGCTGCCGCCGCCGCGCGGGGCCGATCCGGCATGCCGCGCCGAGGCCGCGCCCGAGGGACCCTCGGACGCCCCGGCCTTCGCTGGTATCTCGCTCACGCGAACCGTCCCCTCCAGCTCACCGCGTCCGGCATCGGTCACCGGGGCAGCTGCCCGCAGTATCCAGCACTACGGAGCCGCGCAACACGGTGTTCACGATCACACCATGCTCCCGACGCTTTTTGGCCCGTCGGGACCGACTCTTTCCGTACCCAGGGTCCGGGTGCGCCCACACACGATGCCACGCACCGGTCACCCGCATCCCTCTCCTGACCGATCAGGAGCGGCTCAACCCGGGAGAGTCAGTTCGAACCAGACCGTCTTTCCGGCGTCCTCGGTGCCGCCGGGCTTGGTGCCCCAGCGCCGGGCCACTCCGGCCACCAGCTGCAGGCCGCGGCCGCCCTCGTCGTCGGGTGCGGCGGTGCGGGCGCGGGGTGGGTCGGGCAGCGGGTCGGAGATCTCCACGAGCAGGGTCTCGCCGTCACCGGCGGGGCGGACGAGGCTGACCCCGATGGGGCCGGAGGCGTACCGCAGGGAGTTCGTGACCAGCTCGCTGACCAGCAGCGCCGTGACGTCCCCCAGGTCGTCCAGGCCCCAGTCCGCGAGCTGGGTACGGACCGCCCAGCGGGCCTTGCGCACGGCCGACGGATCGGCGGGGAAAGCCCACTCGGCACGGTCGCCTTCGGTGTGGAGCACGCAGACCACTTCCCTGCCCCGCGACGGATCCCGCCCGACTACAGCGGGCATACCCGGACAATCAAAAGAAACCCGAACGACTGGGAACGACTCCGGATAACTCAGACAACACGGATATACCCGAACTGTGCCGGATGCTATCGCGCCGTCACCGCTCGCGCACCGCGTCCCTCTCGGGCTCACCCGCCCCGGGGGCTTCCTCCAGGGCCGCCGCCACCGCGGGCACGTCCTGGTCCAGCCAGTCCACCGACCACACCTCGTCCGGCTCCAGCCAGCGCAGGGCGTCGTGGTCCTCCAGCGGCTCCGGCTCGCCGGACAGCAGCCGCGTGCGCCACACCCGCAGGACGTACCCCGGCTTCAGGGGCCACTCCCCCGGCACCCGCGCGACCGGCTCCGCCGCCACCCCGAGCTCCTCGCGCAGCTCGCGCACGAGCGCCCGCTCCGGGGGCTCACCCGGCTCGACCTTGCCCCCGGGAAGCTCCCAGCGGCCGGCCAGCTCGGGGGGCGCACTCCGTCGCGCGGCGAGCAGCCGGCCCGCGGAGTCGTACAGGGCGGCGGCGACCACCACCACGGGAATGTCCGTCATGGGGTGGAGCCTACGGGCGCCGCGCCCCGCTCAGTTCACCGTGCCGTTCTGCCCCGGGCCGCCCTGGCCCAGGCGCTCCACCCAGTACAGCTGCTTGTGCCCGCGCTCGTCGAGGCTGTCGGCGATGCTCTCGGCTTCCGCCCTGGTCGCGTACCGGCCGACGCGGTAGCGGTTGCCGTTGTCGTCCTGGCGGATGACCTGCCACGGCAGCGTGGTCGTGCCGTCACTCATCGCGCCCCTCCGCTCTCCGACTCCGGCTCGCATCGCGCCCCGCCCCCTAAGCATCCCGATGAGCATCCCGAGGAAACCGCATTCCGCATATGCCCGAGCGTACGCCTGACCTTCACGGAGCGGATACGGAATGGCACAAAGAGATACGCCGCAAGCCACCGACCGGCCAAGACAGGCACACGAGCAGGGGGCGCATTCGTCAGAACGCGCCCCCTGTCCCTCAGCCGGCCCGCTGCCGGCCGGCCGTCCCGCTCAGCCCGCGCGCACCGTCGGCACCGGCAGCAGCACCGGCTCCCCCGTCGGCGCCTTCGTGCACACGTCCCCGCACGCGGCGTCCAGGGAGCAGCACAGCGAGCAGATCGGTCCGGCCTGCACCGGGCAGTCCGCGATGTCGGGCAGTTCGTACGCCGTCTCGCACACCCCGCACACGTGCGTCGCCGTCACGTCCTCGACCACCGCGTCCGGGCCGTTGACCGGGTTCGGCCGCGCCAGGTAGTAGCGCCCCTTCGTCGCCCACGCGATGAGCGGGCACAGCACCAGCGCGAGGCCCGCCGCGATGAAGGTGGAGAACGCCTGCGCGTACTCCCCGAACAGCCCGAAGAACGCCAGGATGGACACCGCCGACGCGATCACCATCGCCCCGAAGCCGGCCGGGTTCACCGCGTACAGGTACGCCCGCTTGAACTCGATGTACTTGGGGCTCCAGCCCACCCGCTTGTTGACGACGAGGTCCGCCGCGACCGCCGCGATCCACGCGATGCCCACGTTCGAGTAGAAGCCCAGCAGCTTGTTCAGGGCCGCGAACATGTTCATCTCCATCAGCGTCAGCGCGATGGCGAGGTTCAGGAAGATGTACCAGACCCGTCCCGGGTGCCGGTGCGTCACCCGGGAGAAGAAGTTCGACCACGACAGCGAGCCGCTGTACGCGTTCGTCACGTTGATCTTGATCTGCGACACGACGACGAACAGCGCCGCGACCGGCAGCGCGACCGAGCCCAGCCACGGCTTCAGCGCCTCGACCTGCGGCGCGATCGGCTCGAGCGCGTGGGTCTTGCCCACGGCCTCCAGCGCCACGAACGCGAGCAGCGCGCCACCGAGCTGCTTCGCCGCGCCGATCACCACCCAGCCCGGGCCCGCCGCCAGAACGGCCAGATTCCACCGCTTCCTGTTCGACTCGGTCTTCGCCGGCATGAAGCGCAGGTAGTCCGCCTGCTCCCCGATCTGCGCGATCAGCGACAGCGCGACGCCGGTGCCGAGCCCGAAGCCCAGCCAGTCGAAGCCGCTGCCCGCGCCCTCGGTCCCGCCGAAGTGCGTGAACGCCGAGAACGAGCCGGGCGACTCCACCGCGAGCACCACGAACGGCAGCACCAGACCGATCAGCCACACCGGCTGGGTCCACGCCTGCACCTTCGCCAGCGCTCCCATCCCACGGAACACGATCGGGATCACGATCAGCGTCGTCAGCAAGTACCCGACCGGCAAGGGCAGTCCGGTCACCTCGTGCATCGCCTGCGCCATGATCGAGCCCTCGAGCGCGAAGAAGATGAACGTGAACGAGGCGTAGATCAGCGACGTGAGCGTGGACCCGAAATACCCGAAGCCCGCGCCCCGGGTGATGAGATCCATGTCCAGGCCGTACTTCGCACAGGCCCGGGCGATGGGTATACCGGTCAGGAAGATGATCGTCGCCGCGCACAGGATCGACGCCAGTCCGCTCGTGAACCCGTACGTGAACACGATCGACGCGCCGATCGCGAAGTCCGCGAGGTAGGCGATGCCGCCCAGCGCGGTCGAGGCGACCATCGTCGGTGACCAGCGGCGATACGCGTGCGGGGCGTAGCGCAGCGAGAAGTCCTCGCGGGACTCGTCGGCGGCCAGCCGTGCGTAGCTCCGTTTCGGGGGGCGGTCGCTGGGCTGCCCGGTCGTCTCCGGGCCTGCGGTGGGCAGAGCGGTCTCGGTCATCGGCGGCTTCCCGTTCGTCCGTCAGTCGGCGGTATACCGGCGCGGCCGGTACGCAGACGGAAGGTAGGAGCCGCGCGTGACGGCTCTGCGCCGTGCGGGATTGCCGGGCGGTTACGGGAGGGCCGACGGGGTTAACTCCCCGTCACACGGGCCGGACCGGGGCGTCCGCCTATCGGGCGCCCCTGACTCCTCGGCTACTTCACGGGCAGGTGGTACGCGATCCGATAGCGGTCCGCCGGAACAACCACGTCGGCCGTCTCCACCGGTCTGCCCGACGCGTAGAACGTCCGGCTGATGACCAGCACGACGTGGCCCGGCACTCCGCCGAGCGCGCTCAACTCCTCGGCGAGACCTGGACGGGCGGCGACTTCCTCCGTCACGTTGTCCACGATCACGTCGATCGCCGCCATCCGGTCCACGACGCCGCAGCCGCCGAGCGGGCCCTCCTCCGGGAGCATCACCGGGGTGCGGCCCGTGACGGTCAGCGGCTCCCACGAGGTGGACAGCATCATCGCCTCGCCCGCGTCCCGGAACACGTACTTGGTGCGCATCACCCGGTCTCCGGGGCGCAGCCCCAGGCGCTCCGCGACCGCGGCGTCGGCCTCGGCCTGCTCACTGCGGGACTCCCAGGTGCCGCGCGCCGAGGGCTCGGCCTGCTCCTGCCGGAAAGGCGTGGAACCGCTCCCCGAGCGGTAGCCGGAACGCGCGACGCTGCGCGGCACCGGGCGCTCGCGCACGTAGGTGCCCGAGCCCGAACGGCCCTCGACCAGGCCCTCCGCCATCAGGACCTTCCGCGCCTCCAGCGCCACCGTGTCCGAGACCCCGTACTCCTCGCGGATCTTGGCCTGCGACGGGAGCCGGGTGTGCGGCGGCAGCGAGCCATTGACGATCTTCTTGCGGAGATCACCCGCGACGCGCAGGTAGGCCGGCTGCTCACCGAATGTCACTGGTTTTCCCCCTCGGATCCCAATCTGATTGACAGACAGCGACAGCCTGGCAACCGTGGGTTGAGCCGTGCAAGCAAAGGCCAAAGAATCACTCGAAGTGATGACTTGAGGGTGCTCAACCCTTCACGCAGCGACTTTCTCCAGGTAGTGCATGTTTCACACATCGAATCCCGAGTCGCATGCGCGTGCGGGCGCCCGTCCGACGAGGAACCGCCGCCTAGTCTCTCCCCATGACCGCGCTGCCTGACCGCTACTGCTCCGCCGACGGGACCCGGGTGCCCGCCGCCTCGCTCGACTGGTGCTGTCCCCTGTGCCGAGGGCCGCTGGATCTCGACTACGCCCCCACTCCGGCGCCCCTCAAGTCGCTGGCCGGCCGGACGGGCTCCCTCTGGCGCTACGCCGAATGTCTGCCGCTGCCGACTCCGGACTGCACGCTCGGCGAGGGCCGCACTCCGGTCGTTCCGCTCTCGGACTCGATCTCGGCCAAGCTGGACTTCCTGATGCCGACGCTGTCGTTCAAGGACCGCGGCGCCGTCATGCTCGCCGCCCTCGCCGCCCGCCTGCGCCCCGAGCGGGTGATCGCCGACAGCAGCGGCAACGCGGGCACCGCCATCGCCGCGTACTGCGCCCGCGCCCGGCTGCCCTGCAGCGTCTACGTCCCCGAGGGCACGTCACCGAAGAAGCTGGAGCAGATCGGCGCGCACGGGGCCCGCCTCGAGATCGTCCCCGGGGACCGCGAGGCGACGGCGCGGGCCGCACGCGAGGCCGCGGACGAACCCGGCGTCTTCTACGCCAGCCACGTCTACAACCCGTACTTCCTGCACGGCACGAAGACGTACGTCCACGAACTCTGGGAGGACCTCGGCGGCCGCCTGCCCGACGTGCTCGTCGTCCCGGTGGGCAACGGGACCCTGCTCCTGGGCGCCGCGCTCGCCGTCCGGGAACTGCACGGCGCGGGCCTGATCGACCGCCGCCCGGCCCTCCACGCCGTACAGGCCGCAGCGGTCTCCCCCCTCGCCGACGCCTGGCGCGCCGGAGCCGACGGCCTCCTCTCCATCCCCCCTCAGGCCCCGACCTTCGCCGAGGGCATCGCCATCCCGAACCCGCCCAGGGCCCGCCAGATCCTCCGGGCCGTACGGGAATCGGGCGGCGCCTTCCACACGGTCACCGAGGACCAGATCCGCCACGCCCAGCTCGACCTGGCCTCCCAGGGCCTCTACGTGGAGTCCACGGGCGTGGCCTGCTGGGCCGCAGCCCGCGAGACGATCCCCCTCGAAGGCCGCACCGCGGTGGTCCCCCTGTGCGGCGCCGGCCTGAAGACGGGCCTGGCATCCGCCTAGACACATGCGGCCCGCGGACACGTACGAGACGGCAGGGACCGCACGGGGCATGTGCGCGCGCAGCACCGAGCCCAGGCTTCCCGCACCACTACCAGCGGGCGGCGCCTCCGCGATGGCGAGCACGCACATGCCCCGTGCGGTCCCGAACCCGCCCCGACACCTGTAGGAACGACCGGAAAGCCGCCAAAAGCCCCCAGGCGGCCACCCTCCCTTCAGGCGCACTCCGGTCACAGCTCCTGCACGTACCGCTTGGCCAGCCGCAGCGAGACACTCGGATGCCCGTCCCGCACGGCTTTGATCGCGGCGACGTCCCCCCGCTCGCGCCGCACCGTGCGGACGCGCCCCTCGTCGACCTCGCGCCGGAAGCCCTCGTAGGTCCCGTAGGTGTCCCGGAACACCTTCTGCCGCTTGCGCGTGGCGCGCTCGGCCGAGGCGACGACGGCGCCGGCCACCACGAGGAAGAGCGCCACTTCCATACTCTCCATCACGATCGTTCCCCCGTTCCCCCGCCCGAACGAGCGGGCACATGCCGATCAACCTACCGCCGCACGCAGGACGTTCGGCCGTAATCCGGTCGCGTCACCCACCAGCACAGGTGACGATGAACGGATGACCGAGGCATCCGAACGATGGACCCAGGCGACCGTCTACCCCGACATGTGGGTGGACCCGGACGACGACCCGCGCAACAGCGAGGGCCCGTCGCCCGACGGCGAACTGGCGACGCTGGACGACTTCCTGACCAACTACCGACTGACCCTCAAGATGAAGTGCGAGGGCCTGACCCCGGAGCAGCTGGCGCGCCGCTCCGTGCCGCCGTCGACGATGTCGCTGCTCGGCCTGTTGCGTCACCTGGCGGAGTGCGAGCGGGACTGGCAGAACTGGATCACGGACGGCGATCCACAGCCGAGCCTGTACGGCGAGAACGACGGGGACTTCGAGGGAGCGGTGGCGGACCCGGCAGTGGTGGACGCGGCGTACGCCGACCTGGAACGCGAGCAGGCGGCGATGGACGCGGCGCTGGCCCCGCACGCGGATCTGGGCACGCGCCTCGGCAAGCACGCAACGTCCGTACGGGAGTTGATGGTGCACCGGATCGAGGAGTACGCGCGGCACTGCGGCCACGCGGATCTGCTGCGGGAGTGCGTGGACGGCCGCGTCGGCCAGTAGGGAACCGTGATCAAGACGTTGCGCGAAGTGTGACGCCAGTCACGGCCTTCTGGTCTAGTCCTTGCTGAGCTGTCCGGATGCGCACACTGCGAAGACTCGTGATCGCGGCCGTCGTCCTCGCGGCCGTGGGGGTGGGAGCCGACCGGCTCGCCGTCCACGTCCTCGAGGGCAAGGCCGCGGACAAGCTGGCCACCTCGATCGGCCTGTCCGCCACACCGGACGTGTCCATCAAGGGTTTCCCGTTCCTCACCCAGATCGCCACGGGCGGCCTGGACGAGATCGACGCGTCGATCGACACGTACGAGGCGACGGTGCCCGGCGGCAGCACGGCCCGCCTGGACGACCTCGAACTCCGGCTGCGGGACGTGGAGTTCACGAACGGCTTCTCGGCGGCGAAGGCCCGTACGGCGACGGGCACGGCCCTGATCCCGTACGACGAGCTGCTGAAGGCGGCCGCGTCGGACCCGGGTTCGGGCGCCCGCGTCACGCGCCTGTCGGACGGTGGCGAGGGCCGGATGAAGGTGGAGGTCACCAGGGACGGCCAGACCTACGCGGTGCTGAGCCGGGTGGAGGTGACGGGCACGACGCTCCGCGTCCGCGCGGAGAACCCGCCGGAGGCGGAGGGCGTCTCGGAGGAGCAGATCCGCTCGGTGACCGACTTCGAGCAGTCGATCACCCGCCTCCCTGGCGGCATCGCGCTGCGGGACGCGACGCCGCTCCCGGAGGGCCTCCGGCTGACGGTGGGCGGCACCGACATCCCGGTGAGCGGCTGAGGAACCGTCGGGGGTCAGCCGCGCAGCAGGGGGAAGCCGAGCCGCTCGCTCAGTTCGCCGACCCCCGCACCCCAGGTCTCGCGGACGAGGACGCCGCCGTCGGGCCGGCCCACCTCGAAGACGCCGTGGTCGGTGTAGACGCGGTCGACGCAGCGGACGCCGGTGAGCGGGTAGGTGCAGTCGGGGACGAGCTTCGGGGTGCCGTCCTTGCCGAAGAGGGCCATCATCACGAAGACCTGCTTGGCGCCGATCGCGAGGTCCATGGCGCCGCCGACGGCGGGGATCGCCCCGGGCTTCCCGGTGTGCCAGTTGGCCAGGTCGCCGTTGACGGCGACCTGGTAGGCGCCGAGGACGCAGACGTCGAGGTGGCCGCCGCGCATCATGGCGAAGGAGTCGGCGTGGTGGAAGTAGGAGGCGCCGGGCAGGGCGGTGACCGGGACCTTGCCCGCGTTGGTGAGGTCGGGGTCGATGTCGTCGCCGCGGGCGGCGGGGCCCATGCCGAGCATGCCGTTCTCGGTGTGCAGGACGACGCCGCGCTCGGGCGGCAGATGGTCGCCGATCTTCGTGGGCTGTCCGATGCCGAGGTTGACGAAGGCGCCCTCGGGGATGTCGCGGCCGATGACGGCGGCGAGTTCGGTCATGGACAGCGGACCGCGGTCGGTGTGTTCGGTGGTCATCGTGCGGGTCATCGTGCCCCCTGGACGGTGTGGCGCTGCGCTTCGACCTGGACGACCCGGTCGACGTAGATGGAGGGCGTGACGACGGCCTCTGGGTCGAGGACGCCGGTGTCGACGACCTCGTCGACCTGGACGATCGTGGTGGTGGCCGCGGTGGCCATGACCGGCCCGAAGTTGCGTGCCGTCTTGCTGTAGACGAGGTTGCCGAGCCGGTCGGAGCGGTGGGCGGCGATGAGCGCGTAGTCGCCCTTGATCGGGTGTTCGAGGAGGTACTCGCGCCCGTCGATGGTGCGGGTCTCCCGGCCCTCGGCGAGGGGCGTGCCGACGGCGGTCGGGCAGTAGAAGGCGCCGATGCCGGCTCCGGCCGCGCGCATGCGTTCGGCGAGGTTGCCCTGCGGGACCACTTCGAGTTCGAGCCGGCCGGAGAGGTAGAGCTCGTCGAACACGTACGAGTCGACCTGGCGCGGGAAGGAGCAGACGACCTTGCGGACGCGGCCGGCCTTGAGGAGGGCGGCGAGGCCGACGTCGCCGTTGCCGGCGTTGTTGGCGACGACGGTGAGGTCGCGGGCACCCTGCCGGATGAGGGCGTCGATGAGTGCGAACGGCATGCCGGCGAGGCCGAATCCGCCGACGAGGACGGTGGATCCGTCCTCGATGCCGGCGACGGCCGCGTCGGTGGTGTCGAGCAGTCGGGTGCGGCTCATCGTGCGGCCTCCGGGTTCTCCAGGACGACGGCGAGGGCCTGGCCCACGCCGATGCAGAGGGCGGCGACGCCCCAGCGTTCGCGGGACTCGCGCAGGACGGCGGCGAGGGTGCCGACGAGGCGGCCGCCGGAGGCGCCGAGCGGGTGCCCGAGGGCGATGGCGCCGCCGCGCCGGTTGACGATCTCCGGGTCGATCTTCCAGGCGTCGACGCAGGCCAGGGACTGGACGGCGAAGGCCTCGTTGAGTTCGACGGCGCCGACGTCTGACCAGCCGATGCCGGCGCGGGCGAGCGCGGCTTCGGCCGCGGCGACGGGCGCGAAGCCGAAGGACTGCGGTTCGAGGGCGTGGGCGGCGCGTCCGGCGATCCGGGCGAGCGGGGCGGAGCCGAGGGTGTCGGCGGCGGCCTCGGAGCCGAGGAGGACGGCGGAGGCGCCGTCGCTGAGCGGGGAGGCGTTGCCGGCGGTGATGGTGCCGTCGTCGCGGAAGACGGGGCGCAGTCCGGCGAGCTGGTCGGGGGTGCTGCCGGGGCGGATGCCTTCGTCGCGGGTGAGGTCGGTGCCGTCGACGGGGGCGACGAGGTCGTCGTAGAACCCGTCCTCCCAGGCCTGGTGGGCGAGTTGGTGCGACCGGGCCGCGAACGCGTCCTGGCGTGCGCGGGAGATGCCGAAGCGTTCCTGGAGCTGTTCGTTGGCCTCGCCGAGGCTGACGGTCCACTCCTTCGGCATCCTGGGGTTGACCAGGCGCCAGCCGAGGGTGGTGGACACTGCGGCGGTGTCGCCGGCGGGGAAGGCGCGGTCGGGCTTGGGCAGGACCCAGGGGGCGCGGGTCATGGACTCGACGCCGCCGGTGAGGACGAGGTCGGCGTCGCCGGTCTCGACGGTGCGGGAGCCGGCCATGACGGCGTCGAGGCTGGAGCCGCAGAGCCGGTTGACGGTGGTCGCGGGGACGCCGACGGGGAGGCCCGCGAGGAGGGCGGCCATGCGTCCGACGTTGCGGTTGTCCTCGCCGGCCCCGTTGGCGTTGCCCCAGACGATGTCGCCGAGGGCGGCGGGGTCGAGGCCGGGGGTGCGGGCGAGGAGAGCGGAGATCGCGGCCGCGCCGAGGTCGTCGGGACGGATGCCGGCGAGGCCGCCGTTGAAGCGGCCGAAGGGGGTGCGGACGGCCGCGTAGACGTAGGAGTTCATCGGGGGTCCCGCTCTCGGGTCGGCCAGCCGGTGTAGCACTCGGCGAGGTAGGTGGAGCCCGCGTCCGAGCCGGTGACGCAGGAGAGTTCGCCGACCTGGCGGCGGATGTCGAAGTCACTGGCGCCGGGCAGCCGGTGGAGCATGGTGGTCATCCAGTACGAGAAGTGCTGGGCCTTCCACACGCGTTGGAGGGCGCGCTCGGCGTACTGGTCGAGGGCGTCCTCGGCGCCGTGGCGCAGGTGCCGCTCCAGCTGCTCGGCGAGGACGCGGACGTCGGCGAGGGCGAGGTTGAGGCCCTTGGCGCCGGTGGGCGGGACGGTGTGGGCGGCGTCGCCGGCGAGGACGAGGTTGCCGTGGCGCAGGGGTTCCTGGACGAAGCTGCGGAAGGGCAGGACCACCTTGGAGGTGATCGGGCCTTCCTTGAGCGTGTAGCCGTTGGGGCCGACGCGCTGCTGGAGCTCCGCCCAGATCCGGTCCTCGGACCAGTCGTCGACGTTCTCGGCGGGGTCGCACTGGAAGTACATCCGCTGGAGCGTCTCGGTGCGCTGACTGATGAGGGCGAAGCCGCGCTCGGAGTGGTTGTAGATGAGTTCCTCGCTGGAGGGCGGGGCCTCGCAGAGGATGCCGAACCAGGCGAAGGGGTACTCGCGGAAGTACTGGCGGCGCCCCTCCTCGGGGAACGCCTGGCGGCAGATGCCGCGCGAGCCGTCGGAGCCGACGAGGATCCGCGCGGAGATCTCGTGCCGGGCGCCGTCGGCGTCGGTGAACCGCACGAGCGGGCGGTCGCCGGTGATGTCGTCGACGCTGACGTCGCCGACGCCGAACCGGACGTCGCCGCCGTCGCGTTCGCGGGCGTCGGCGAGGTCGATGAAGACGTCGGTCTGCGGGTAGAGCTGGACGGTGGCGCCGGTCAGCGCCTCGAAGTCGACGCGGTGGCCGCCGCCGCCGAAGGCGAGGTCGATGCCGGCGTGCCGGGAGCCCTCGCGCAGGACGCGGTCGCCGACGCCCGTGTCGACGAGCATCCGGACGCTGTCCTGTTCCAGGATGCCCGCGCGGTGGGTCTCCTCGATCTCGCGGCGGCTGCGGATGTCGATCGCGACGGAGTCGATGCCGGCCCGCTGGAGCAGGTGGGCGAGCATCAGCCCGGCGGGTCCGGCGCCGACGACGGCGACCTCGGTGGTGCTGCGGTTCATCACTGCTCCTGCTGATCGAGGTCGTCGAGGACCTGCTGGGCGACGGCGAAGCCGTGGTTGGCGGCGGGGACGCCGCAGTAGATCGCCGACTGGAGGATCACTTCGGCGATCTCGTCGTCGGTTAGGCCGTTGGTGCGGGCGGCGCGGACGTGCATCGCGAACTCGCCCCAGTGCCCGAGGGCGAGCATCGCGGTGAGCACGGCGACGGATCGGGACTTGCGGTCGAGTCCGGGCCGCGCCCAGACGCTGCCCCAGGCGTAGCTGGTGATCAGCTCCTGGAAGGGCTGGGTGAAGGGGGTCTTGGCGGCTTCGGCGCGGTCGACGTGCGGATCGCCGAGGACCTCCCGGCGGATCTTCATGCCGTCGGCGTACGGGTTGTTCATCGCTGCTCCCGGGTCGGACGGGTCGTCAGGAGGCGGGCCGTGGCGGCCGGGTCCTCGGCGGGCGGCAGGTGGGCGACGCCGGCGAGGACGATGTCGACCTGGTCCGGGGTGACGACGGTGTCGTGGGCGCCGCCGGCCACGAGGGGCGGCACCTTCGCGGAGGTGAGCCGGTCGCGGACGTCGTAGCCGGCGAGTGCCTCGCACGCGAGGGCGTACGAGGTGTCGTCGACGTGCTGGAGCGCGTGCAGCAGTCCGCTTCCGGTGGCGGGGTCGCGGGCGAGAAAGCCGGGGGCGAACCAGCGGGTGGCGGAGCCCTCCACCAGGGCGGCGGTGCCGGCGCGGCGGACGAGCGCGGCGCGCTCCCGCCAGCCTTCGGGCGTGCCGATCCTCGGCGCGGAGGCGAGGGTGACGATCGTGTCGAAGGGGCCGGGGTCGAGGGCGAGGGTGAAGCCGACGGCGCCGCCGAGGGAGACTCCGGCGTAGGCGGCGCGGCGTCCGGCGGCGAGTTCGGCGCTGCGGGTGCGGACGGCTGCGGCGAGGTCGTCGACGGTGAAGGCGTGGGTGGCGGCGGGGCTCGCGCCGTGGCCGGGCAGGTCCCAGCCGACGACCTGCCAGTTCGGGGGCAGAAGCGCGGCGCAGTCGGACCAGAGGCCGGCGACGCCGGTGCCGAGCGAGGGCCCCACGACCAACAGGTGTGCGGCGTCGTCGTCTCCGGCGAGCTGGGTGAGGACGAGGGTCGGTTCAGTCACGCTGTGCCTCCCAGGCCGCGACGGCGGCGTCCACGAGGGCGCCGGCCTCTCCGAGGTAGCCGCGCACGCCGGGCTCGGCGGGACGTCCCGGTCCATGGGAGCCGTCGCGTTCGGCGAGCAGGTCGGCCGCGGCGTGTTCGGCGCGGCGGGCCATGGCGCCGGTGTCGACGCGTAGTCCCGCGACGAGTTCGGCGGCCTGTCCGCCCGCGGTGACGGCGAGTTCGAGGAGCCGGGCGAGGGCCGGCCACTCGGCGTGCCAGGCTCCGTCGGGGCGTTCGTCGACGGCGCCGGCGGCGCAGTGGTGGAGCTGGGCGGCGAGGCCGGGTGCCTGCTGGGCGGCGGCGTGGACGAGCACGGACAGGACGGGGTTCCGCTTGTGCGGCATCGTCGAGGAGCCGCCGCGTCCGGGGGTGCCCGTCTCGCGGACCTCGGCGGTCTCGGGCCGTCCGAGCAGGAGTACGTCGGCGGCGAGGACGCCGAGCGCGTCGGTGGCGGTGGCCAGCGCGTCGCCGATCGCGGTGACCGGGGTGCGCCGGGTGTGCCAGGGCAGGCCGGCGGGGGCGAGGCCGAGCGCGCCGGCGAACGCGGCGGGCGCGGCGGCGGCTCCCGGCCCGGCGAGGTGGGTGAGCAGGGCGCGGGTGCCCGCGGCGCCGCCGTACTGGACGGGGAACCGGAGCGCGTCGAGGCGGGTGACGGCCTCGGCGACCCCGGCGAGCCATTGGGCCGCGCGCAGCCCGAAGGTGGTCGGGACGGCCCATTGGGTGAGGGTCCGGGCGACGGCGACGTCGTCGCGGTGCGTGCGGGCGAGTGCGGCGAGCCGGTCGCCGGTGGCGACGAGGTCGGCGCGGAGCCGGGCGACCGCGTCGCGGGCCAGCAGCATCAGGGCGGTGTCGAGGACGTCCTGGCTGGTGAGGCCGCGGTGGACGGCGCCCGAGGCGTCGCCCGCGGCGGCCCGGAGCCGCTTGACGAGGGGGACGACGGGGTTGCCGGCCGCCTCGGCGTCGGCGGCCAGGGCGCCGGGGTCGGGTTCGAGGGCGGCCGCGGCCTGCGCGACGCGCTCGGCCTCGCGGTCCGTGGCGGTCCCGGCGGCGACAAGTGCCCGGGCCCAGGCCGCCTCGACGCGCAGCAGCGCGGCGACCACGGCCGCGTCGTCGGCGACGCCCGCCGCGCGGTGCGCCCCGGGGCGGAGCAGGGCGCTCATGCCGCGTGCCGCGGGTAGTGCAGGAAGACCGTCTCGTGGGCGCCCTGCAGGTGGATGTCGAAGCGGAGGTGGCCGTCCTCGTCGCGTACGGCCCGGAGGGTCGACCGGTCGGCCTCCGGGAGGCCCGCGAGGAACGCGTCGCTCTCGCCGGGCAGGTAGGCGCGGGTGAAGAGGCGGTCGAGGAGGCCGCGCGCGAAGACGGTGACGGCGAAGAAGACGGCGCCTGCGTCGGTCCGCGTGGGTTCGACGGTGGTGAACGCGTAGCGGCCGCCGGGGTCGGTGGCCGCGCGGCCCCAGCCGGTGAAGCGGCCGTCGCGGTGCAGGGAGCCCTCGACGCGGGGCGTGCGGCCCTGGGGGTCGGCCTGCCGGATCTCGATCAGCGCGTCGGGGACGGGGGTGCCGTCGCCGTCGTACACGGTGCCGTACAGCCGGATCGCGCCGGCCGAGCCCGGCGGGACGAGCGTGCTGCCGCCCTCGTACGGAAGGGCGTAGTGGAAGAAGGGCCCGACGGTCTGGCCGGGGGTGGGAGCGAGGGCCTCACTCATGGTCGTCACGCTCCAGGAGGGTCGCGTGGGTGCCGGTCAGCACGATGTCCCAGCGGTAACCGGTGGCCCACTCGTGGGTGGTCAGGTCGTGGTCGTAGGCCGCGACCATCCGGTCGCGCGCGGCCGGGTCGGTCACGGACTGGTAGATCGGGTCGAGCGCGAACAGCGGGTCGCCCGGGAAGTACATCTGGGTGACGAGCCGCTGGGTGAACTCCGTGCCGAACAGCGAGAAGTGGATGTGGGCGGGGCGCCAGGCGTTGTGGTGGTTGCGCCACGGGTACGGGCCCGGCTTGATCGTGGTGAAGCGGTAGTTCCCGTCGTCGTCGGTGAGGCAGCGGCCGACGCCGGTGAAGTTCGGGTCGATCGGCGCGGGGTGCTGGTCGCGCTTGTGGATGTAGCGCCCGGCGGCGTTGGCCTGCCAGATCTCGACGAGCTGGCGGCGCACGGGGCGTCCGTCGCCGTCGAGGACCCGGCCGGTGAGCAGCATGCGTTCGCCGATCGGTTCGCCGCCGTGCTGGATGGTGAGGTCGGCCTCGACGGCGTTGACGTCGGAGTGCCCGAAGACCGGGGCCACGAGCTCGATGCCCTCGGGGTCGACGTGGCGCGGGTCCTTGGTGGGATGGCGCAGCAGCGAGCTGCGGTAGGGCGCGAAGTCGAGCCGCGGCTGGGCGGATCCGGGGCCGGTCGCGGCGTGGGACGCGGCGATCTCCGCCGTGATCCGCTCCTGCGGAACCGGCTCGGGAGCTGCGGTGCTGGTGGTCGTCGTCACAGCGCTCACGCTAGGCACGGGGCGGTTCGGCCGCGACGATGCCTTTTCACTGAGTGAAAACGAGAGATGATGAGAGGCAGGACGGGCCGAGGCAGGACGGGCAGGGGCCGAGGCAGGACGGGGCGAGGCGAGGCAGGTCGAGGCATGGCAGGGAACAGCCGGCAGCCGGGCGCCAGCGTGACGGGCCGCGCGCTGTCGATCCTGGGCGCGTTCGACGAGAAGCACCGGTCGTTGTCGCTGAGCGATCTCGCGGCCCGCGCGGACCTGCCGCTGGCCACGACGCACCGGCTGGTGGCCGAGCTGGTCCAGTGGGGCGCGCTGGAGCGCCGGTCCTCAGGCGAGTACGTCATCGGCCGCCGCATGTGGGACCTCGGCCATCTGTCGTCGGCGGAGACGGGGCTGCGCCAGGTCGCCGAGCCGTTCCTGCACGACCTGTACGGGGCGACCCTGGCGACGGTGCATATGGCGGTCCGCGAGGGCATGGACGTGGTCTACCTCGACCGGCTGCGCGGGAACCGCTCGGTGCCGGTCGTGAGCAAGGTCGGCTCCCATCTGCCGCTGTACGCCACGGGGGTGGGCAAGGTCCTCCTCGCGTACGCGCCGCCCGAGATCCAGCGCACGGTACTGAGGGAACTCGCCCCGATCACCCGCCACACGATCGTCCAGCCGGGGGTGCTGCGCCGTCAGCTGCGCCAGGTCCTCGACCGGGGCTACGCCGTCACGAACGAGGAGATGAGCCTCGGGGCGTGCTCCATCGCGGTGCCGATCCGGCACGACGAGGAGGTGGTCGCGGCGCTCGGGGTGGTGGTCGCTTCGCTCAAGGGGAGCGAGCAACGGCTGTACGGGGCGCTCAGGGTGGCCGCGCAGTCGATCGGCCGGCGCCTCTGACCGGCCCCTCGGAAGAAAATCGGCGCTGCCTTCCGCTGGACGGAAGCTGTGGTGCCGGTCACAGGAGACCCGGGTCTTCAATCGCTCCATACCCACGTCCCCTCCCCCGTTCGTTCCACAGTCCGCTCAACTGTTGGAGTCCCCTGTGCCCACTCCCCTGACCTCGTCATCCCCGTCGTCATCGCCGGCCTCATCGTCAACCGTCCCCGCGACCGACCACCCCAGGAGCCTGTGGCCGGTGGTGCTCTGCTGGCTGGCCGTCGCTCTGGAGGGCTACGACCTCGTCGTGCTCGGCGCGGTCATCCCGACCCTGGTCCGCACCCACGCGCTCGGGTTCACCGAGGCGTCGGCGACCTCGGCCGCCACGATCGGACTGGTCGGGGTCGGTATCGGCGCGGTGGCCATAGGCCCGCTGGCCGACCGCTTCGGCCGCCGTACGACGCTGATCGGCAGCATCGCCCTGTTCTCCGTGCTGACTCTGGCGATGGCGGCCGCGCCGAACTCCACGCTCTTCATCGCCCTGCGCTTCCTCGCGGGCCTCGGCCTGGGCGCCTGCCTGCCGACGGCACTGGCCTTCATGAGCGAGCACGCCCGCGCGGGCCGCTCGGGCACCGCGATGACGCGGATGATGACGGGCTATCACGCGGGCGCCGTGCTCACCGCGCTGCTGGCCCTCTATCTGATACCGCGTCTGGGCTGGCGCTCGATGTTCGTGATCGGCGGCATCGCCGGGCTGCTGACGGTGCCGGTGATGTGGGCGAAGCTGCCGGAGTCCCGGACGTACACGGAGACCGTGGCGAGGGAGCGGGTCCGCCCCTCGGAGGTCGTCCGCGGCCGTCTGCTCCGGGTCAGCCTGGGCCTGTGGGCGGCATCGTTCTGCGGCCTGCTCCTCGTCTACGGCCTGAACACGTGGCTGCCGACCATCATGGGCGCGGCCGGCTACTCCCTCGACGCCGGACTCGGCCTGCTCCTCACCCTGAACGTGGGCGCGGTGCTCGGGCTCGTCCTCGCGGGCCGCATCTCCGACGCCCGGGGCACGAAGCCGACGGTCCTCGCCTGGTTCGGCGTCGCCGCGGTGATGCTGGCCCTCCTGTCCATCCGGATGGAGAACACGCTGCTGGTGTACGGCGCGGTCCTGGCCGCCGGAATCTTCGTGTTCAGCGCGCAGGTCCTGGTCTACGCGTTCGTGAGCCAGCTCTACCCGGCCCGCATCCGCGGCACGGCGCTCGGCATGTCCGCCGGCGTGGGCCGCTTCGGCGCGATCGCGGGCCCCTTCCTGGGCGGCGCCCTCCTCACCGCGGGCATCGCCTACCCCTGGGGCTTCTACGCCTTCGCCGCGGCGGCCCTGATCGCCCTCCTGTCCCTCCTGACGGTCCCGTCGAAACCGCAACCGGCACCTGAGGCGTAGCCCACGAAATACGTGGCACCGGGGGCGGCGGATCGACAAGACTGCGCGGATGAGCCGCCGCCCCTGCCCCTCGCCCCCGGAGAGGTGACCCATGCCCGCTCAGCACCCTCGCGAGCTCGGCTTCGGGCACGTCATCGAGCGGTATGTGACGCCGAAGGACACGGGGCGGGCCAGGTACTTCGATCTGAACAGCGGGCGGATCCTGCGGCCCGGGTGGCCGCACGCCGAGGTGTTCGCGCGGCGGATGGCCGAGGACGCCGCCGTGGTGACGGACGCCGAGCTGTCGGCGCTGCTCGGATACGAGTGGCGCTCACGGGTCACGGGGGCGAACCTGATCGGGGTCGGCCGCCGCACGTCGTTCCGCGAGCAGCTGGGCGAGCTCCTGCTGGCCAGCGACTTCTGCTTCGCCGGCAGCGCCTACTGCTTCGCCCTGGCCCGCTTCGGCACGGCCGCCGACGCCGAGATCCTCACCGCGTACCTGGACCGCTACCTCCCCCGCACCGACCTCCGCTACGACCAGCCGGCGGCCCTCGGAGCCCTCGTCCACCTCGACACCCTCCTCGGCACGGCCCACGCCACCCGCTTCACCGAGCCGGACGGCGGCCTCTGGAAACAGTGGGTCGACGCCCTGGTGCACCTGCGCGACCATCCCGCGTACACCCCGGAGGAGCAGGGGCGCTACATGGGCCTGCGGTGCGCGTTCTACGACGGCGCGACCGCGCCGTGAAGACTCCGGAGAGGACAGGGAAAGCACTGTGACGGTTCGAACCATCGGCATCATCGGAGTGGGCGAGATCGGCCGGGCCCTCGTGGAGGGGCTGTGCGGCGCGGAGGGACCGGCGCCGGCGCTGTTCCTCTCACCGCGGGGTGCCCGCACCGCCACCGCGCTCGCCGACCGGTTCGAGGACGTCCACGTCTGCGCGGACAACCAACAGGTCGTGGACAGCTCCGAGTTGGTGATGATCGCCGTACGCCGCCAGGACCGGCACGAGGCGCTGGCGGGCCTGCGGGTGGACGGCACGAAGGTGGTCGTCAACGTGATGGCCGGGGTCCCGAACGACGAGCTGCGCGCCCTGCTCGCCACCGACGCCCCGCTGGTGCGCGCCATCCCGCTGCCGGCCGTACGGGAGCGCCGCGCCGTCACCGTGACCTACCCCGCGCATCCGGCCGTCGACGCCCTCTTCGAGCAGCTCGGCGGCGCGCTTCCGGTCGCGGACGAGGCGGCCTTCGACGTCTTCTCCGCGCTGACGGGGACGCTGACCGCCCACTACGCGTACCTCACGGCGATCGCCTCCTGGGCCGCCGGACACGGCATCCCCGCCGCCGACGCGGAGCGCTACGTGCGGGGCCTCTTCGAGAACGTGGGCCGCACCCTGGGCGACGGCACCCGTTCCCTGCGGGACCTCGCCGCCGACCACGAAACTCCGAAGGGCAACAACGAACGCATCCGCACCACGTGGTTCGACCAGGCGAACACCACTGCCCTGACCGGCGCACTGGACGGCCTCCTCGCCGTGCTGCGCCAGGGCCCGGCCGCGTCCCCGGAACGCACCGGGCCCGGCTCCGAAGAGGAGCCGGGCCCGGTGTGAGTGCGTACGGTGACGACCGCTGATCAGACGTTGAAGCGGAACTCCACCACGTCGCCGTCCTGCATCACGTACTCCTTGCCCTCCATGCGGGCCTTGCCGGCCGCGCGGGCGTCGGCCACCGAGCCCGTTTCGAGGAGGTCGGCGAAGGAGATGACCTCGGCCTTGATGAAGCCCTTCTGGAAGTCCGTGTGGATGACGCCGGCCGCCTCGGGGGCCGTGGCGCCCTTCTTGATGGTCCAGGCGCGGGATTCCTTGGGGCCGGCCGTCAGGTAGGTCTGGAGGCCGAGGGTGTCGAAGCCGACGCGGGCGAGGGTGGCGAGGCCGGGCTCCTCGGCGCCGACGGACTGGAGGAGCTCCATGGCGTCCTCCTCGTCGAGCTCGGCGAGGTCCGCCTCCAGCTTGGCGTTGAGGAAGATCGCCTCGGCCGGGGCGACCAGCGCGCGCTGCTCGTCCTTGAACGCGTCGTCGGTCAGCTCGTCCTCGTCGACGTTGAAGACGTAGAGGAAGGGCTTGGTGGTGAGGAGGTGGAGGTCGTGCAGGAGCTCCTCGTTGCCCGAGCCCTGGACGATGCCCGCGGAGAAGAGGGTGTCGCCCTTCTCCAGGATCTCCTTGGCCGCCTCGACGGCCGCGACCTTCGGGACGACGTCCTTCTTGATGCGCGACTCCTTCTGGAGGCGCGGGAGGACCTTCTCGATCGTCTGGAGGTCCGCGAGGATCAGCTCCGTGTTGATCGTCTCGATGTCGTCCTTGGGCGAGACCTTGCCGTCGACGTGCACGACGTTCTCGTCCTTGAAGGCGCGGATGACCTGGCAGATGGCGTCCGACTCGCGGATGTTCGCCAGGAACTTGTTGCCCAGGCCCTCGCCCTCGGAGGCGCCGCGCACGATGCCGGCGATGTCGACGAAGTCGACCGTGGCCGGGAGGATCTTCTGGGAGCCGAAGATCTCCGCGAGCTGGGTCAGGCGGGCGTCCGGGACGCCGACCACGCCGACGTTCGGCTCGATCGTGGCGAACGGGTAGTTGGCCGCGAGCACGTCGTTCTTGGTCAGGGCGTTGAACAGGGTCGACTTGCCGACATTCGGCAGACCGACGATTCCGATCGTGAGCGACACGTTGCGACTTCCCGTACGTGGTGGGCGCTGATGGCCTTGGATGTTTTGGCTGGGCGATCCACCAGTCTACGGCCTGGCGGCGCACCGCCCGGTGATGCGTCGAACAGGCGACCAGTGACGGTCAAGGTCGGCCAAAGCGCGTGTCCTATGGCGTATTCCGCACATAAGCCGACCTATGTTGGGCCTGTGGAGCAACCCAGGACGCGTACCCCGCAATCCCGGCCCCGCCGGACGACCCCGCTGCCGCCGCAGGCGCGGGCCGGACGCGGTGGCGCGCGGCCCGCGGGCCCCGGCCGCCAGGCGGGTCCGGCCGGTCCGGCTCCGGAGTCGGCCACCGTCTACCGGGCGGGGGCGGGCCGTGCGAGGCCGGTGCCGCCGGTCCTGACGGCCCTGCGCCGGTTCCCGAACCCGCGGCTCACCGGCCTGGGCAGCGGTCTGTTCTGCGTGGGCACGATGCTGGTGCTCGGGTTGCTGGACTCGCTGCTGTTCGGCAGCTCGAAGGCCTTTTATGGCGTGACGTTCCTGCTGGTCAGCGGGCTCACCGCGGGGTGGGTGCGGAAGGCCGATCTGGTGGCGGGCCCCATCGCCGTACCGATCGCGTTCGCCGTCGGGGTCGTGCCGATCGCGCAGGGCGGGAACGGGTTCGGGGCGCAGGTGATGGGCGTCGTGACGACGCTCGCGCTGAACGCCGGGTGGCTCTACGCGGGCACGCTCGTCGCCGGCGTCGTCGTGCTGGTGCGCCGGGCGCGGCTGAACGCGCACCGGGAGGCGCAGCGCCGGGCGGCCGCCGCGGCGGGGCGGCGCCCCTCGCAGCCGGGCCAGGCGAAGGCGCAGGCGCCCAAGCCCCGGCGCCGCACCGCCTGAGTCCGGCCTCAGGCCGCCCGGGACGCGGTCATGGCCGCGCCCACGATCCCCGCGTTGTTCTGCAGTTCCGCCGGGACGATCTCGGCCTTGATGTGCTTGATGAGCGGCAGGAACTTGTGGGCCTTGCGGCTGACGCCGCCGCCGATGATGAACAGCTCGGGCGAGAACAGCATCTCGACGTGGGCCAGGTACTTCTGGACGCGTCTGGCCCAGTGCTCCCAGCTCAGGTCGTGATCCTCCTTGGCCTTGGTGGAGGCGTGCTTCTCGGCGTCGTGGCCGTTCAGCTCCAGGTGGCCGAGCTCGGTGTTCGGGACGAGGGTGCCGTCGACGAAGAGGGCGCTGCCGATGCCGGTGCCGAAGGTGAGCAGGAGGACGGTGCCCTTGCGGCCGCGGCCCGCGCCGAACTGCATCTCGGCGACGCCCGCCGCGTCCGCGTCGTTCAGGATCGTGACGGGGAGGCCGCCGAGCTTCTCGCTGAGCAGGGCGCGGGCGTCGACGTCGATCCAGCTCTTGTCGACGTTGGCCGCGGTACGGACGGTGGCGCCGCCGGTGACGACGCCCGGGAAGGTGATGCCGACCCGGTCGCAGGGGCCGTCGAAGTGCTCGACGACCTGCCGGACCCCGTCGGCCACGCCGTCGGGCGTGGCCGGGTGCGGGGTCAGCACCTTGAACCGTTCCGTCGCGAGTTCGCCCTGCTCCAGGTCGACCGGTGCGCCTTTGATGCCCGATCCGCCGATGTCCACGCCGAAGATCTGCATGGGATGCATGGGACCACGCTACGACGCGGCGCGCGAGGTCACTTCTCGGCGGAGGCGCCTTCCACGAGGGCGGCGGCCTCGGCCCGCAGGTCGCGGCGGAGCTCCTTGGGCAGCGAGAAGGTGATGGACTCCTCGGCCGCCTTGACGATCTCCACGTCCGCGTAGCCCCGCTGGGAGAGCCACTCCAGGACCTCTTCGACGAGGACGTCGGGCACGGAGGCGCCGGAGGTGACGCCGACCGTGGTGACGCCCTCCAGCCAGGCCTCCTCGATCTCGCTCGCGAAGTCGACCAGGTACGCGTCCTGCGCGCCGGCCAGCTTGGCGACCTCGACGAGCCGCTTCGAGTTCGAGGAGTTGCGCGAGCCGACGACGATGACGAGCTCGGAGTCGGCGCCCATCTGCTTCACGGCGAGCTGGCGGTTCTGCGTGGCGTAGCAGATGTCGTCGCTCGGCGGGGAGACGAGGCCCGGGAACTTGGTCTTCAGGGCGTCGACGGTCTCCATCGTCTCGTCGACGGAGAGCGTGGTCTGGGAGAGCCACACGACCTTGTCCGGGTCGCGGACCTCGACCTTCTCGACGTCGGCGGGGCCGTCGACGAGGGTGATGTGGTCGGGGGCCTCGCCGGAGGTGCCGATGACCTCCTCGTGGCCCTCGTGGCCGATGAGGAGGATGTCGAAGTCCTCGTTGGCGTAGCGGATCGCTTCCTTGTGGACCTTGGTGACGAGCGGGCAGGTCGCGTCGATGGTGGCGAGCTTGCCGCGGGCGGCCTCTTCGTGGACGGTCGGGGCGACGCCGTGCGCGGAGAACATGACGATGGCGCCCTCGGGGACCTCGTCCGTCTGCTCGACGAAGATGGCGCCCTTCCGCTCCAGCGTCTGCACCACGTACTTGTTGTGCACGATCTCGTGGCGGACGTAGATCGGGGCCCCGTACTGCTCCAGGGCCTTCTCGACGGCGATCACGGCACGGTCCACACCGGCGCAGTAGCCCCGGGGGGCGGCGAGCAGGACGCGGCGGGGGCCAGTCGTAGCAGTCATGCCCCCCATCGTAAGGCCGAGCACAGCAGGCCAAAGATCGCCCGTCTGGGGAAGACTGATGTCGGCGCGATGCGCGTTCGGCGTGCTTCGTCCCGGTTTCGTCGGCGTTCGATCCCGTTCGTTCCACGGAGGCACGATGTCCGCATCAGCAGGGCCCGGCGTCCCCGAGGCCCCCGACGTGCCGGACGGCAGGCTGCGCCGCGATCTCGGCTTCCGGGATCTCGTCGTGTACGGGCTGCTGTTCATCGCCCCGATGGCGCCCGTCGGCGTCTTCGGCACCCTGGACGCGAAGTCGCACGGCGCGGTGGCGCTGGTGTACGTGGTGGCGACGGTCGCGATGGCGTTCACGGCGTTCAGCTACGCGCAGATGGTGCGGGTGGTCCCGCAGGCGGGCTCGGTGTTCGCCTACGCGCGTGTGGGGCTCGGGCGCGGGCCCGGGTTCATCGCGGGGTGGATGGCGATGCTCGACTACGTGCTGATCCCGGCGGTGGCGTACCTGTTCTCGGGGATCGCGATGAACGCGCTGGTGCCGTCGGTGTCGCGATGGGTGTGGACGGCGCTCGCGGTGGTGATCACGACGCTGCTGAACCTGTGGGGGGTGCGGGCGGCGGCGCGGGTCGGGTTCCTGGTGCTGGCCATGGAGATCGTGGTGCTGCTGGTGTTCGTGGTGTCGGCGATCGTGGTGCTGGCGCGGGACGGGACGCAGCGGGACTGGCTGTCGCCGCTGACGGGTGACGGGTCGCAGGGGGCGTTCGCGCTGTCGGCGGTGATCGGTGCGGTGTCGGTGGCGGTCCTGTCGTATCTGGGCTTCGACGCGATCGCGACGTTCGCGGAGGAGGTGACGGGGGGCTCGGCGAAGGTGGCGCGGGCGGTGCTGTTCTGTCTGGCGTTCACGGGTGTGCTGTTCGTGGCGCAGACGTACCTGGTGGCGCTCCTGGAACCGACGACCTCGGCGCAGCTGGCGGCGGAGCCGGCGAAGCAGGGGTCGGCGTTCTACGACGCGGTCGACGCGTCCGTCGGGGGCTGGCTGCACGATCTGGTGGCGGTGAGCAAGGCGATCGGGGCGGCGTTCGCGGCGCTGGCGGGGCAGGCGGCGGCGGGGCGGCTGCTGTTCGCGATGGCGCGGGACCGGCGGCTGCCGCGGTTCCTCTCCCGGACGGAGTCGGGGGTGCCGCGGTTCGCGATCCTGGTGGCGGCGGTGATCACGCTGGCGGCGGCGGGGTGGGCGGCGCGCCGCGACGACGGCCTCGACCACCTGGTCTCCGTCGTCGACATCGGAGCCCTGACCGCTTTCACGCTGCTGCACGCGAGCGTGGTGGGGTACTTCGTCGTACGGCACCGGGGGGACGGCGTGAGCTGGTGGCGGCATCTGCTGATCCCGGTGATCGGGGCGGGGATCACGGTGGCGGTCATCGTGGAGGCGTCGGGGACGGCGCAGGTGGTCGGAGCGGTCTGGTTGGCGGTGGGCCTTGTCGTACTCGGTGTCCAGTCCCGCCGCGGCATCATGGAGTCGGACCGAGGCTGAGGCCGCCCCTCTGCGCCCCGGCACCCGAGGCACCCCCCGGGGCTCCGCCCCGGCCCCCGCTCCTCAATCGCCGGAGGGGCTTGATTCGGCCGATCACCGTGGTGCGCCACAGACAGGGAAGCTGCGCGCAGCGCACGCCTTCAGGGGCGCGGGACTGTACCCATGTGCGGCTCAGCCGCGTGGGCGCGACCAGCCACAGCGCACGCGTCACCCGGCGACGGCGCAGCGGAGCTGCGGCGATGAGGGGGCCCGGGCCCGCGCGTGCCCCCGTTGTCAGCGGAGGCGATTACGCTCGGCGCATGGCTGCCCACACCACCCCCGACGCCCCGCTCCCCGTGGGCCAGGTCTCCCGGCTCATCGGCGGGTGGATCGACCGGCTCGGCGCGATCTGGGTGGAGGGCCAGATCACCCAGCTGTCCCGCAGACCCGGCGCCGGCGTCGTGTTCCTGACGCTGCGCGACCCGTCGCACGACATCTCCGTGTCCGTCACCTGCTACCGCCAGGTGTTCGACGCGGTGGCGGACGTGGTCCGGGAGGGCTCGCGGGTCGTCCTGCACGCGAAGCCGGAGTGGTACGCGCCGCGCGGCCAGCTGTCGCTGCGGGCGGCGGAGATCCGCCCGGTCGGCGTGGGCGAGCTGCTGGCCCGCCTGGAGCAGCTGAAGAAGTCGCTGGCCGCGGAGGGCCTGTTCGCGGCGGACCGCAAGAAGCCGCTGCCGTTCCTGCCGCAGCTGATCGGCCTGGTCTGCGGCCGCGCCTCGGCGGCGGAGCGCGACGTGCTGGAGAACGCGCGGCACCGCTGGCCCGCTGTCCGCTTCGAGGTGCGCAACGTGCCGGTGCAGGGCGTGCACGCGGTGCCGCAGGTGGTGCAGGCGGTCAAGGAGCTGGACGCCATGGACGCCGTGGACGTGATCGTCGTGGCGCGCGGCGGCGGCAGCGTGGAGGACCTGCTGCCGTTCTCGGACGAGCAGCTGGTGCGGGCGGTGGCGGACTGCCGTACGCCGGTGGTGTCGGCGATCGGCCACGAGCCGGACAGCCCGCTGCTCGACCTGGTGGCGGACCTGCGGGCCTCGACTCCGACGGACGCGGCGAAGAAGGTCGTGCCGGACGTGGGCGAGGAGTACGAGCGGGTGCGCTGGCTGCGGGACCGGGCACGGCGCTGCGTGGAGGCGTATCTGGACCGGGAGGAGCGGGGGCTGGCGTCCGCGCTGGGCCGCCCGGTCATGGAGGATCCGCACCGGATGGTCGACGAGCGGGAGGAGCAGGTCTCGGCGCTGACCGAGCGGGCCCGCCGTACGCTCGGCCATCTGCTGGACCGGGCGGAGTCGGAGCTGACGCACACGCACGCGCGCGTGGTCGCGCTGTCCCCGGCGGCGACGCTGAAGCGCGGGTACGCGGTGCTGCAGCGGCCGGACGGGCACGTGGTGCGGGCTCCGGCGGAGGCGGCGCCCGGCGACGAGCTGCGGGCCCGGGTCGCCGAGGGCGAGTTCACCGTACGTGTCACGGAGCACACGGGGCCGGCCCCCGGCAACGACGACGACCCCATCGAGAACGAAGCGTGAGGACGGACATCAGCATGACGACGAAGGCGGCCGACGAGGCGCTCGGCTACGAGCAGGCGCGGGACGAACTGATCGACGTCGTACGGCGTCTGGAGGCGGGCGGCACGTCCCTGGAGGAGTCGCTCGCGCTGTGGGAGCGGGGCGAGGAGCTGGCGAAGGTGTGCCGGCGCTGGCTGGACGGGGCGCGGGCCCGGCTCGACGCGGCGCTCGCCGAGGAGGAGGCGGCCGAGGAGGGGGCGGACCGGTCCGGGGAGTGACCGGAGAGACGGACCGAGAAGTGACCGGCGGCAGGTCCAGGGGATGCCCGTGACCTGCGGCGCAGGGGTGTGAACAGCGCCACACCCAGTTTTGTTGAAAGTTGAACCTCATCGCCGTACTGTGGTGTGCATCGGGTGATCCGGAACCGGGATCGCCGCAACCACCCTCGTCGCACCAGAAGGTTGATCATGTCTCTCGTTCTTGACGCCGCCGCCCAGGACCTCCTCTTCCGCGAGGCCCGCACCGCGAACACGTTCACCGACGAGCCGGTGACCGACGAGCAGGTCCAGGCGATCTACGACCTCGTCAAGTACGGTCCGACCGCGTTCAACCAGTCGCCGCTGCGCGTCACGCTGGTCCGCTCCCCCGAGGCCCGCGAGCGCCTGGTGCAGCACATGGCCGAGGGCAACCAGCCGAAGACCGCCGCCGCCCCGCTGGTCGCGATCCTCTCCGCGGACAACGAGTTCCACGAGGAGCTCCCGCAGCTCTTCCCGCACTTCCCGGCCGCCAAGGACGCCTTCTTCTCGGAGCGCCCGGTCCGTGAGGGTTCCGCCGCGCTGAACGCCGCACTGCAGGCCGCGTACTTCATCATCGGCGTGCGTGCCGCCGGTCTGGCCGCGGGCCCGATGACCGGCCTGGACTTCGCCGGCGTCCAGAAGGAGTTCCTGGACGACGACCACACCCCGCTGATGGTGATCAACATCGGCAAGCCGGGCGAGGACGCCTGGTTCCCGCGCTCCCCGCGCCTCGAGTTCGACCAGGTCATCACCACGGTCTGAGCCCGACCCGCACCACGTGAAAGGCGCCCCCGGAACACTCCGGGGGCGCCTTTCGCGCGTTCGGGCAGCGCACGAGCAGCCCATGGACAGCTCACGAGCAGCAGAGGGTCAGGCGCTCTTGTCCTGCTTCATCTCGAGCGATTCGGCCATCTTCGTCAGCTGCCCGAAGCCGGCGGTGCCGGTGACGACCGTGGTCGAGCCCTTGCTCTTCAGGACCAGGGCGTCGTACTTCGCGCCCTTGTAGTGCTGCCAGGTCTCGTCGCCGATCCGCTGGGTGCGCGAGGTCTCCTCGGCGCCCTGGCTGGCGTCGTCGATGAACCGGGACGGCTTGTCGGTCGACTGCTCGACGGCCACGTACTGGCCCTTCGGGTCGAGGAAGCCGAGATGCCAGGCCTCGTTGGCCGCGCCGTCGTAGCGCACCGAGGTGGCCTTCCACTCCTTGGTGAGGCCGGTGGGCGCGGCGACCGGGTACGAGGCCGCGCGGCGGGCCGTCAGCAGCTCCACCTGGTAGTCCACGCGCTTGACCGGCGGCTCCTTGGAGTCGTCGTGCGGGATGAACACATAGGCGGTGCCGGCCGCGACGACGCAGACGCCGAGCGAGAGGACCAGGCTGCCGACCGTCTTCTTGCCATTTCTTCCTGCCACGTGCCCCATCGTCGCAGGTCGCCGAACGATCTCTGTCAGGAGGTCCGGCAGGAGTACGGAACGGCGCATTCTGACATGAACGGATCCGCTCATCCGTGGGGCGGTCTGCTCAGATTGTCGGACTGGCGATAGAGTCAAGCCCATCAACCCTCATCCGCCCGCCCGTCTCCCGCCACCGCCCCTCTAGCGAGCCCTTCGGGCGCCCCTCCTATTTGTCGTATCCCGGTGAACGCCAAAAACGCCGGAACAGAAAGGTGCGTCTCGATGACCGAGCATCACCAGCTTCCGTCCGAACTCGAGGTCCCCTCCGAGGCCCCCGACCGCAACCTCGCCCTGGAGCTCGTCCGGGTCACCGAGGCCGCGGCCATGGCCGCGGGCCGCTGGGTGGGCCGTGGTGACAAGAACGGGGCGGACGGCGCGGCCGTGCGCGCCATGCGGACCCTCGTCTCGACCGTGTCGATGAACGGCGTCGTCGTCATCGGTGAGGGCGAGAAGGACGAGGCCCCGATGCTGTTCAACGGCGAGCGGGTCGGTGACGGCACCGGCGCCGAGTGCGACATCGCCGTGGACCCGATCGACGGTACGACGCTCTGCGCGAAGGGCATGCCGAACGCGATCGCCGTGCTGGCCGCCGCCGACCGCGGCACCATGTTCGACCCGTCGGCCGTGTTCTACATGGACAAGCTGGTGACCGGCCCCGAGGCCGCCGACTACGTGGACATCAACGCCCCGGCGTCGGTGAACATCCGCCGGGTCGCCAAGGCGAAGAACAAGGCTCCCGAGGACGTCACGGTGGTCATCCTCGACCGGCCGCGCCACGAGGGCATCATCAAGGAGATCCGGGAGACCGGCGCCCGCATCAAGCTGATCTCGGACGGCGACGTCGCCGGCTCGATCCTCGCCGTCCGCGAGGACACCGGCGTGGACATGCTGCTCGGCATCGGCGGCACCCCCGAGGGCATCATCTCGGCGTGCGCGATCAAGTGTCTGGGCGGTGTCATCCAGGGCAAGCTGTGGCCCAAGGACGACGCGGAGCGGCAGAAGGCGCTGGACGCCGGGCACGACCTGGACCGCGTCCTGTCGACGAACGACCTGGTCTCGGGCGAGAACGTGTTCTTCGTCGCGACCGGCATCACCGACGGCGAGCTGCTGCGCGGCGTGCGCTACGGCTCGGAGACGGCCACGACCTCCTCGCTCGTGATGCGTTCGAAGTCGGGCACGATCCGCCAGATCGACTCCACGCACCGGCTGCGCAAGCTGCGCGCGTACAGCGCGATCGACTTCGACCGCGCCAAGTAGGCGGAGCGGGCCGAGCAGACAGCAGGCTGAACAGACGC
>NZ_JBHYTK010000068.1:0-22187 GCF_042749255.1 Streptomyces sp. NPDC059524
GCGCGCGCCCCCCCGCCGCCCCCCCCCCCCGGGGGCACGGCTCCGGCGCCTGACACGAGGGGGGAGGACGAGGGGCCCGAGCCGCTGCCCTCAGCTTTCACGCCGGGCGGCGGCCGCGCACCCCGGAATGGCGCGAACGCGTGACGGACCCGCGCAGCCGGGTGAGCGGCCGCACGGAGAGCGGCCCGCCGTCACTTCCCGGTCGAACGGAACAGGCCCGGCTCGACCTCCTCGACCCGGCCCTGGTCGGACAGCCGGGCCAGGTGCCGCACCAGCGTGCGACGCTCGACCAGCGGGACGTGCACGCCCTCGACGTGCGGCCGGTAGACCAGCCGATGGGCGGCGAGTTCCCCGACGCCCAGGGGCTCCTCGAGCAGGGACAGCAGCGTGGCGTCACGCCGCTCGACGACACCGGTGAACGCGTCCAGCCGGGACCGGAACTCGGCGGCCCCCTCGATCACACCCTTCTGGTGCGCCGTCCCGTACCAGCGGGCGTCGATCTCCCGGCAGCGCCGCAGCGACGCCTCGAAGTCGACGAGGCTGCTCCCCGCGTCACCGTAGAACGGGCCGAAGGAGGTCAGGTCGATGTCGGCGACGAACAGGAACCCGTCCGGCTCGACGAGGAAGCCGCAGTGCCCCGCCGTGTGCCCCGGCAGATGCACCACGGTCACCGTGTGCCCGCCGAGATCGAACACCGTGCCCTCGGTGAACCCCTGGGCGTCCGGCCGGTCAGCCACCCGGAACTCGTCCCGCAGCTGCCGGTCGAGCGCGTCCCGGTGCTCCTCGGCCGGCCCGAAGCTCGCCACCATCGCGGCCCGCGAGCGCACCGCCGCCAGATCCTTCTCGTGGACATGCACGGGCATGTCGTAGCCGCCCAGCCCGGCCACGTGGTCCTCGTGCCCATGACTCACCAGCACCATGTCCGCCGCCGGCACGTGATCCACCAGGGACAGCGAGGGATCCACGACGACGGTCGTGTCCCTCCCGCGCACCAGCAGAGAGTTCCCGTACGGAAACGCGCCGCGCCGGTCCCCGACCAGCACCGAGACCGCCCCGTACGGCACTTCGGCCGGGGGAGCGCAGGACGGATCGGTCACGGGCGCACCTCGTCTTTCCGCCGCTGCGCGGCCTTCGGGTCGAGACGGGAACCCAGTGTGGCGGCGAACTCCTCGGCACGGGAGAGCTGGACCCGCAGCTTCTCCACCTGCTCCAGCGCCGCCTCCCGGTAGGCGCGCACCCGCTCCAGGAGGGCGGCGCGCTCGTCGGCGTCCGGGGCGGGGTCGTGATCGAGGCGGTCGGTGGCGTCGAGCAGGTCACGCATCTGGTCCAGGGTGAAGCCGAGCGGCTTCATGCGGCGGATCACCATCAGCCGGGCCACGTCGGCCTCGGTGTACAGACGGAAGCCGCCCTGCGAGCGGGCGGACGGGATGACCAGACCCGTGTCCTCGTAGTGCCGGATGGTGCGCAGCGACAGTTCGGTGCGCGCGGCGACCTCGCCGATCTGCATGTGCCTGCCGTCCACGCCCGCCGCCTCAGCTCTTCTCCGTGGCGGCCGCATCCCTTACGCCGCGCCGATCCCTACCCTAACGTCAGGGTAGAGTTGCGGGGCGAGGCGGCCGTGTGCCGCCCCGCAGGTGTCGTACCGGGGCCGACGGTGTTCCCGGTGAAGTGCGGAATGCTGCGGGAGACCAGCGTGCGCGAGCCCAGGACGCCCCGCGCCGCCGCCTGTCCGCCGTGACGCCCGGGGACGTGAACGCGACGGCGTAGCCGCGCGCGCCCTTCGCCCCTCTCATCGACTTCCGGCTCCGTCCGCCACGGAGCCGACCGCGGGGACGCCGTCCGGTGTCGCCGTGTCCTTCCGCGCGCCCGGGCCCGACGGCACGGGTGCGCCCGAGCACGACAGGTTCCAATCCGTGCCCTCTTCCGACGCCCCCGTGTCGCCGGCCGCCCGCCTGCGCGCGCTGAAGCCCGACTGGCTGTCCGATCCGCAGGTCTGGCGCACCGAGGTGCTGGCCGGTCTCGTGGTCGGACTCGCGCTGATCCCCGAGGCGATCTCCTTCTCGGTCATCGCGGGGGTCGAACCGGCCGTCGGCCTGTTCTCCGCCTTCACCATGGCCGTCGTCATCTCGGTCGTCGGCGGGCGCCGCGCGATGATCTCCGCCGCGACCGGTGCCGTCGCGCTGGTCGTCGCACCGCTGAACCGCGAGCACGGGCTCGGGTACCTGGTCGCGGCCGTCGTCCTCGCCGGTGTCTTCCAGGTGGTCCTCGGCGCGCTCGGCGTCGCCCGGCTCATGCGGTTCGTGCCGCGCTCCGTGATGGTCGGCTTCGTCAACGCGCTCGCCGTCCTCGTCTTCATGGCCCAGATCCCGGAGATGACCGACGTCCCCTGGGCCGTCTACCCGCTGATCGCCGGTGGCCTCGCGATGACGGTCCTCTTCCCGAGGATCACGAAGGCCGTGCCCGCCCCGCTCGTCTCGATCGCCGTCCTCACCGTGATCACCGTCGCGGCCGGCATCGCCGTGCCGACCGTCGGCGACAAGGGCGCCCTGCCGTCCGCGCTGCCCGTGCCGGGCCTGCCCGACGTGCCGTTCACCCTCGGCACCCTGACGACCGTCGCCCCGTACGCGCTCGCGATGGCGCTGGTCGGCCTGATGGAGTCGCTCATGACGGCCAAGCTGGTCGACGACCTCACCGACACGCACTCCGACAAGACGCGCGAGTCGATCGGGCAGGGCATCGCCAACATCGTCACCGGACTCTTCGGCGGCATGGGCGGCTGCGCCATGATCGGCCAGACGATGATCAACGTGAAGGTGTCCGGCGCCCGCACCCGCCTGTCGACCTTCCTCGCCGGAGCCTTCCTCATGGTGCTCTGCATCGTGTTCGGTCCGGTCGTCTCCGACATCCCGATGGCGGCGCTGGTCGCCGTCATGGTCATGGTGTCGTTCGCGACGTTCGACTGGCACTCCGTCGCCCCGAAGACCCTCAGGCGCATGCCCGGCGGCGAGATCCTCGTCATGCTGGTCACCGTCGTGTGCGTCGTCGCCACCCACAACCTGGCGATCGGCGTCGTCGTCGGCTCCGTCACCGCCATGGTGATCTTCGCCAAGCGGGTCGCCCGGCTCGCCGACGTCACCTCCGTCACCGACCCGGACCACGCCACCGTGGTGTACCGGGTCACCGGCGAGCTCTTCTTCGCCTCCTCCAACGACCTCGTCGGCCGGTTCGACTACGCCGGCGACCCGCGGCACGTCGTCATCGACCTGAGCGCCGCGCACATCTGGGACGCGTCCTCGGTCGCCGCCCTGGACGCCGTCGAGACGAAGTACGCGCAGCGGGGCAAGACCGTGGAGATCACCGGGCTCAACACCCCGAGCGCCGACCTCCACGACCGGCTCAGCGGGGAGTTCGCGAACGGCCACTGACGGGCCGGGCGGTGCGGGACGGCACCGGGCGCTCGCCGATCCAGCGGGCCGCGAGCAGACCGGAGGCGGCGGTGAGGGCGGCGGCCGCGACGACGGTGGCGTTCAGGCCGAGGGCGTCGGCGAGGACCCCGGCCACCAGGGCGCCGACGGCATAGCCGATGTCGCGCCAGAACCGGTAGGTGCCCAGGGCGTTCGCCCGCCAGGCGGGGTGGGCGTGGTCCGAGACCGAGGCGATCAGCGCCGGGTAGACCATGGCCGTGCCGAGGCCCAGCGCGACGGAGGACAGGACGCCCGCGAGCAGCGGGGTGTCGAGCAGGGCCAGGGCGATCACGAAGCCGGCGGACTGGACGAGCATGCCGGTGACGATCAGGGGTTTGCGGCCCACGCGGTCGGCGAGATGCCCGGTCGGGATCTGGCCCATGCCCCACAGGATCGGGTACAGGCCCTTGATCAGGCCCACCGCGGCGAGGCCGAGACCGTGGTCGGTGAACAGGAGCGGGAAGACACCCCAGGTGAGACCGTCGTTGAGGTTGTTGACGAGTCCCGCCTGACTGGCGCCGCGCAGCGAGCGGTGCCGCCAGGACGTCCGGGCGAAGACGGCGGCCAGGCCGGTGCTCTCGCCGGTGGGCAGCGGCTCGGCGTGCCGGGCGAGTTCGAGGGCGACGTGTCCCGCGGTGTCGCGTACGGCCAGGGCGAGAGCCAGTCCGGCGACGACGAAGACGACACCGATGAGCTCGGGGGCCGGGCGCAGCCCGTGGACGGTGGCGAGCCAGCCGGTGAGCAGGGCGGTGACACCTACGGCGGTGTACCCGGCCGCCTCGTTGAGGCCCGTGGCCAGGCCCCGGCGGGCGGGCCCGACGAGGTCGATCTTCATGTTGACCGTCATCGACCAGGCCAGTCCCTGGTTGAGGCCGAGCAGGACGTTCGCGGCGACGATCCAGCCCCAGGACGGCGCCCAGGCGAGCACGAACGGCACGGGGACGCCGATCAGCCAGCCCGTGACCAGGAGCTGCTTGCGCCGGAAGCGCGCGGTGAGAGCACCGGCGGCGAGGTTGGTCAGGGCCTTGGTGAGCCCGAACGCGATGATGAACGAGAACACGGCCAGGTCGCTCGTCAGCCCGAAGACCTCGGTCCCGATGAGCGGCACCGTGGTCCGCTCCAGGCCGACCAGACCGCCGACGCAGACGTTGACGACGACCAGCAGCGTGAACTGCGGCCAGTTCTCCCGCAGCCCCAGCCGTACGGGCGCGGCCGGACCCCGTCCCCGGAGGCCTCTCACGGAGCCTCGCCCTCGGTCAGGCGCAGGCCGTGCGCGGCCGCGTAGTCGCGCGGACGCCCGTTCAGGACGCGGACGCCCGGGTGCCCGGCGTGTTCGAGGACGCTGGCCGCGGTCATGGCGCGCTCACCGTGCCCGCAGGCGACGAGCGCGCCTTCGGGGGTGTCGCCGACGTGTCCGGCCAGCGTGCCGAGTTCGAGGTGCAGGGCGCCGGGGACGTGCCCTGCGGCGTACTCGGACCGCTGACGCACGTCGACGTAAGCGGTGTCGGGTGCCTGGTCCGGCGTGAGGTACGGAGTCCGCGCCACGGGGAGACCGGCCGCACGCCAGGCGGCCATGCCTCCGGCGAGGTGCCCGGCGATCCGCTCGTAGCCGATCTTGTACGCCTGCCGGACGATCTCGCCCGGGTCCTGGTCCGCGTCGGCGACGAACGCGAGCGGGGCGTCGTCGGGCAGCAGCCAGCCGAGCCAGGTCGCGAACTGGTCCCGCAGCGCGATCGACACCGCTCCGTGCACGTGACCTCCGGCGAAGCGGGCGGCCGGGCGCACGTCCACGACGTACCCGCCCTCGGAGCGCAGCGCGTGGACCCGCTCCGCGGCGAGGGCGGGCAGGACCGGTTCGTACGTCAGGACGGCGGGGCCGAGCCGGTTGCGCTCGGCGAGGCGGTCGAAGTAGGCGGGGTAGCTGCCCAGGCCGTCGAGCAGCCGCCGTACGAAGGCGTCCTCGTCCGGCGCCGCGAGCAGCGGGTTGGCTTCCTTCTGGGCGCCGATCGTGCTGGTGCGCTCGCTGCCGGGCGGGGCCGAACAGAACGAGCCGGCGCCGTGCGTGGGCCAGACCGCGGTGTCCTCGGGCAGCCGGGCGAGCCGCTGGAGCGAGCGGTACTGGGCGCGGGCGAGTTCCTCGGCCCGCTCGGCGCCGAGGAGGTCGGTGCGGGCGGCGGAGTTCACGATCAGCGAGCCGCCGGTGAACACGCCCACGGCACGCTCCCCGTCCAGGAGCAGGAACGAGAGGTGCTCGTCGGTGTGCCCGGGGGTGGCCAGCGCGCGCAGCGTCAGGCCGCCCAGGCCGACCTCGTCGCCGTCGGCCAGGCCCCGGTGGGCGAAGCCCCGCCGGCCCGCGGCCGAGGCCAGCACCACGGCGCGCTCGTCATGGGCCAGCTGGACGGCGCCGGAGAGGAAGTCGGCGTGCAGGTGGGTGTCGGCCGCGAACGCGACCCGCAGCCCGCGCCGGCCTGCTGCCTCGCGCAGGGTGCGCAGATCGCGGCCGGCGTCCACGGCCAGCGCGCGGCCGTCGCCCAGATCGACGAGGTAGGCGTTGTTGCCGAGTCCCGCGTCGAGGAGGGGGACGAGGTGGTCGTCGGCGAAGCCCACGGGTCCTCCAAGATCAGGTGAAGCGAGCGGGACACCGGTTGCCGCGTCCCGCTGGTCGCTGCCGCGGCCCTCCACTACAATATTCCATGGATTTATGGAGGATGGCATGCCGAAGACGGCGAAGGCGGCTGCGAAGGCGGCGCTCTACGACGCGTTCGCGGTCGGCGGCAAGGCGCTGGCCAGCGGAAAGCGGCTGGAACTGCTGGATCTGCTGGCCCAGGGCGAGCGCACGGTCGACGCGCTCGCCAAGGCGGCCGGGCTGAATCTGACGACCGCGTCCGCGCATCTGCAGACCCTCAAGCAGGCCGGCTTCGTCGCCACCCGCCGCGAGGGCGTGCGCGTCCACTACCGACTGGCCGGCGACGACGTCGCCCGGCTGTTCGCGCTGCTGCGCAAGGTCACCGAGACCCACCAGGCGACCGTACCGGCCGCCCGCGACGCCTACCTCGGCGAGGACGGCGCCGCTCAGGTCGGCCGGGACGAGCTGCGGGCCCGCGTCGAGGCCGGGGACGTGGTGCTCCTCGACGTGCGCCCCGTGGAGGAGTACCGGGCCGGACACATTCCGGGCGCGCTCTCCGTCCCGGTCGCCGAACTCGCGGACCGCATCCAGGAGTTGCCCCCGGACCTGGAGGTCGTCGTGTACTGCCGCGGCGAGTACTGCGTCCTCGCGCACGACGCGGTGCGGCTGCTCGCCGAACACGGCCGCCGGGCGATCCGGCTCGACGACGGCATGCTCGAATGGCGGCTCGCCGAACTCCCCGTCCACACCGGCGACCCGGCGTGACCAGCGGCCCCTCGGGGCTGCGCGCGCGTCAGGCGGGGCGCTCGGTCAGCCGGTGTGCGTGGGCCGGGTACACGCCCAGGACGCGGACCTCGGAGGAGAAGAAGCGCAGCTCGTGCAGGGCCAGCGCCACGCGGGGCTCGTCGACGTGGCCCTCGATCTCGACGTAGAAGCAGCTCGGGTTGAGGCCCGCGCCCATCTGGTAGCTCTCGATCTTCGTCAGGTTCACCGCGTTGCTGGAGAAGCCGCCGAGGGCCTTGTACAGCGCGCTCGGGATGTTCCGCACGGCGAAGAAGAGGCTCGTCATCGTCGGGGCGCCGGTCAGCGGGGCGAAGTCCGCGTCGCGCGACAGGACGACGAAGCGCGTCGTGTTCTCCGGGTCGTCCTCGACGCCCGCCCGCAGCACCTCGAGACCGTGGTGCCGGGCCGCGGCCGGCGGGGCGAGCGCCGCGTGCCGCGGGTCCCCGAGCTCGGCCACCTCGCGGGCCGCGCCCGCCGTGTCGTCGCTGACCAGCGTGCGCCAGCCGCCCTCCCGCAGCACCTTGCGGCACTGCCCGAGCGCGTGCACATGGCTGCGCACCTGCTCCACCTGGTCGAGCGTCGCCCCCGCCACGCCCACCAGGTCGAAGTGGATCGCGAGGAAGTACTCCCCGATCACGAACAGGCCCGACTCCGGCAGCAGGTGGTGCACGTCGGCGACGCGTCCGGCGGCGGAGTTGTCGACCGGGATCACCGCGAGGTCGGCGCTGCCGAGCGTCACCGCGTCCAGGGCCTGCTCGAAGCTCGTGCAGGGCAGCTCGGTGCAGCCGGGGAACAGTTTCTGGGCGGCGGCCGCGGAATTGGAGCCGTATTCACCCTGATATGCGACGCTCGTCACGGTGGGTCACTTTCGAAGAGAGCTGGCGCCGTCGGTCAGCACGGCATCACCGTAGACCGAACCGGCCCGCACCCCGCGCGGTGTCCACAACGAGAGACCACGAACGAGGGAGGCCGATGAGGGAAGGGCCGATGACAGAAGGGCCGGCGAGGGCAGCGTCGGCGAACAAGGGGCCGACGAAAAGGGGGGCCGAAGAAAAAAGGAGAGGGCGCGCGGAAGAGGCTCTGTTACGGTGGATCTTCCATTCTTCGTGTGATCAGGAGCAGACCGTGGCGGGTGACGACGACATCTCCGGGTGAGACCCGGACCTGACGGCCACCGGTGACGCTGAGGAAGCGTCCGCCGAAGTGGCTGCCTCGTCGTCCCCTTTCGCCATGACTCCCTTCGCGGTGGAGCGCGCTCGAGCGTTCCCGCGTCACCTTCTGAGGTACACACGATGTCCGACATCTCCGTCGTCTGCTCGAACCTGACCTTCGCCTGGCCCGACGACACCCCCGTCTTCGCGGGCCTGTCCAGCACGATCGGCCCCGGCCGCACCGGGCTCGTCGCGCCCAACGGAGCCGGCAAGAGCACCCTGCTCAAGCTGATCGCGGGAGAGCTCAGGCCCACCGCCGGATCCGTGACCGTCACCGGCACCCTCGGCTACCTCCCGCAGAGCCTGCCGCTCACGACCGACCTGACCGTCGCCCAGGTCCTCGGCGTCGACGGGATCATCCGCGCGATCGACGCCGTCGAGTCCGGCGACGTCGCCGAGGAGCACTTCACCACCATCGGCGACGACTGGGACATCGAAGAGCGCACCCGCGCCCAGCTCGACCGCCTCGGTCTCGACGACGTCGCCCTCGACCGCGTCCTCGGCACCCTCAGCGGCGGCCAGGTCGTCTCCCTCGGCCTCGCCGCCCAGCTCCTCAAGCGCCCCGACGTGCTGCTCCTCGACGAGCCCACCAACAACCTCGACGGCGACGCCCGGCAGCGCCTCTACGACGTCCTGACCGACTGGAACGGCGCCCTGCTGATCGTCAGCCACGACCGCACTCTCCTCGACCGGATGGACCGCATCGTCGAACTGGACCGCGGCGAACTGCGCCAGTTCGGCGGCAACTTCACGGCGTACGAGGAAGCCGTCAAGGCCGAGCAGGAGGTCGCCGAGAAGAACGTGCGCAACGCGGAACAGGCCCTCAAGCGCGAGAAGCGAGAGGCGCAGCAGGCCCGCGAGCGTGCCGAGCGCCGTATGAGCAACGCCGCCCGCAACCTCAAGGACGCGGGCCTGCCGAAGATCTTCGCCGGGAACATGAAGCGCGGCGCCCAGGAGGCCGCCGGACGCTCCGGACAGGTCCACGCGGGGCGGGTCAGCGAGGCCAAGACCCGGCTCGACGAGGCCGGACGCGCCCTGCGCGACGAGCAGCGCCTCACCCTCGACCTGCCCGACACCCGGGTCCCCGCCGGACGCACCGTCTTCCACGGCGAACACCTCCAGGTCCGCCACGGCGACCGGCCGCTGTTCGCGGGAGACGGCCTCGACCTCTCGATCCGGGGCCCCGAGCGCATCGCCCTCACCGGCCCGAACGGCAGCGGGAAGTCCACCCTGCTGCGGCTCGTCCTCGGCGAACTCGCCCCCGAGAGCGGCGAGATCAGGCGGGCCGACGGCCGCGTCGCCTATCTGTCGCAGCGGCTCGACCTGCTGGACCTCGACCGGACCGTCGCCGAGAACTTCGCCGCGTACGCGCCGCACCGCACCGAGGCCGAGCGGATGAACCTCCTCGCCCGCTTCCTTTTCCGCGGCGCCGGCGCCCATCTGCCCACCGGCGTGCTGTCCGGCGGCGAACGTCTGCGCGCCACCCTCGCCTGCGTCCTGTGCGCCGAACCGGCTCCGCAGCTCCTGCTCCTGGACGAGCCGACGAACAACCTCGACCTGGTCAGCGCCGGACAGCTGGAGAGCGCCCTCGCCTCCTACCAGGGCGCGTTCGTCGTCGTCAGCCACGACGAGCGGTTCCTCGCCGAGATCGGCGTCGAGCGCCGACTGCGCCTCGCGGACGGGGTGCTGACGGAGGTCGCCGCGCCGGGGGAGTGACACCTCCCCGGCTCCGGCCCCTCCTCTCCCGACCACACAGGTGAGCCCTTCCATGACCGAACCCACCCCAGCCCCCGCCGCACTGATCGCCCACGACCTCGTCCGCACCCTCGGCGACCGGCGCGTGCTCGACGGCGTCTCCCTCACCGCCGCGCCCGGTCGCCGCATCGGGCTCATCGGCGAGAACGGAGTCGGCAAGTCGACTCTGATCCGGCTGCTCGCCGGCACCGACCGTCCTGACTCCGGCCGCGTCGAGAGGCCGGCCGAACTCGGCTGCCTGCAACAGGAGTTGCCCTACCCGGCCGAGGCCGCCGTCGCCGACGTGCTCGACGACGCCCTGCGCGAGGCGCGCCACACCCTCGCGGAGCTCGACCGGCTCGCCGCCCGCGTGGCCGACGCCCCCGAGGACGCCGAGCTCCTCGACGCGTACGGCCGGCTCCTCCAGGAGGCCGAGGAGAAGGAGGTGTGGGACGCCGACCGGCGCGCCGGGCTCGTGCTGGCCGGACTCGGCCTCGGCGCGATCCCGTACACCCGTACCGTCGGCTCGCTCTCCGGCGGGCAGCGCTCGCGCCTCGCGCTCGCGGCGCTGCTCGTCCGGCGTCCGACCGCCCTGCTCCTCGACGAACCCACCAACCACCTCGACGACGACGCCGCCGCCTTCCTGGAGGAGCAACTGCGCGGCCTGCCCGGCGCCGTCGTCGTCGCCAGCCACGACCGCGCCTTCCTCGACGCCGTCTGCACCGACCTCCTCGACCTCGACCCGGCGCTCGACGGACCCGTCCGCTTCGGCGGCACCTACAGCGCCTACCTGGCGGAGAAGCGGGCCGAACGCACCCGCTGGGAACGCCGGTACGCCGAGGAACAGGAGGCGCTGACCGCCCTGCGCGCATCGGTGGACACGACCGCCCGCAGAGTCGCCCCCGACCGGGGACCCCGCGACACCGAGAAGATGGGCTACGGCCTGCGCGCGGGCCGCGTCCAGAGCCAGATCGCCCGCCGCGTGCGCAACGCGGCCCGGCGCCTCGACGACCTGGAGCGCGCCCAGATCCCCGCCCCGCCGCGCCCCCTCGTCCTCGCCGCTCCCGCCGTCGTACAGGAGACCGGGGCCGGTGACCTCGTCGAACTCAGCGGCGTCCACGTCCCCGGGCGGCTGGCCGTCGGCGACCTCACGCTGTCGCCCGGCGACCGGCTCCTCGTCACGGGCGGCAACGGCGCGGGCAAGTCCACCCTCCTCGCGGTGCTGGCCGGGCGGCTCACGGCCGGAGGCGCGGTGCGACGCAGGCCCGGACTCACCGTGGGACTGCTCGCCCAGGACACGGAGTTCGAGCGGCCGGAGCGCTCCGCGCAGCAGGTGTACACCGCCGTCCTCGGCCCGGCGCGCGCCGAGGCGACCCCGCTGTCCGCGCTCGGACTGCTCGCCGCCCCGGAGCGCGCCAAGTCCGTCGCGCACCTGTCGGTGGGGCAGCGCCGCCGCCTCGCGCTCGCCCTCCTGGTCGCCCGGCCGCCCCAACTCCTCCTGCTCGACGAGCCCACGAACCACCTCTCGCCGAGCCTGTGCGACGAACTGGAGGAGGCGCTGCGCGCCGAGGGGCCAGGCGCCGTCGTCGTCGCCAGCCACGACCGGTGGCTGCGGTCCCGCTGGACCGGCCGGGTGCTCGGCCTCGCCGCGGTTCACCGGGACGTACCTCCGCCACCAGGGTGATTCGTGTTCCGGCGCCTGCCGGACCGGTCACACATCGAAGGTCATGACGGCGGCCGGAGTTCACGCCGCCGAGGGGTCGAAACGCTGGAAGGTCATATGAGTGAATCTCAGGTGCGTCGGCATGCGGACACGGCGGGGCGGCGCATGCCGTCCCCGCGTCCGCAGTGGCAGAACCTCTTCGTCGCTCCGGTGTACAGCCCGGACCTGACGGAGCCGGACTGCCCGGACACGGCGTACGAGGAGCCGGACACCGTCGTACCGGTGCGCCGCCGCGCCGCGCGGCGGACCGAACGGCTCCACTGACGGACGCGTGTCGCCCGGTCCCGGCGGGCGGCACCACCCGGGGGGTCTCCCAACGGGAGAAGCACCGTCGAGGTCGTTGTCGGCGGCGACAGAAGACCCTGTACGCGTCGACATGGCCCCCGGCGAGCCGGGTTGGTGAGGATCGTCACGTCGAACCGAACCCCGCCCGTAGGAAAGCGAACTGACGTGAGCAATCTCGCCACAGCCCTGGTGGAAGCGGCCCGCAGGCACCCGCAGCGACCGGCGATGCGAGTCGGGGACAGCGTGCTGCCCCTCGTCGAACTGGACGAACTGAGCGCCCGGGTGGCGGGTGGACTGCTCGCGCACGGGCTGCGCCCCGGCGACCGGGTGGGGCTCCCGGCGCCCGACGAACCCGTGTTCCCCGTCCTGTACTTCGGCGCCCTGCGGGCCGGCGCCGTGGCCGTCGTCGCGCCCCGCCGCGGCGGCGTGCCGCGCGCGGTGCGCCCGCGCGGCGCGGCGGAGGGCGCGCGGCTCGTGTTCCGGACGACCGTCCCCGAGACGCCGCTGCGCGCTGTGGCGGGAGCGGAGCACACGGAGGCCGACGACACGACCGTGGTGGGGGTCGGACCGGGCTTCCTCGACCAGCTGGTGTTCTGGCCGCAGCGCCCGAGCGTCGTGCACCGCGCCGGGCACGACCTGGCCGTGGTGCTCCGCTCCCGCGCGGGCGTCCCGGACACCGCACTGACCCACGACGCGCTGCGCGCCCGCACCCGCTCGGCGGCGCGCCCCCTGCGCGAGGTGCCGGTGGTGTCGGCGGCCGCCGACGTCCTCCACGCGACCGTCTGCACCGGCGCCTGCCTGTTCGGGGAACCCGTCGGCGCCGCCGACGTCCCGGAGGCGGGGAGCGCGGGGTGACCTCCTGGCTGCCGCACGTCGATGAGGACCGCGAACTCCTCCAGGGCACCCTGGCGAGGGCGGCACTGGCGGGCCCGTGAGCCGGGACGTCCCGGGCGGCCTCAGTCGCCGGAGCCGTCCGACGGGCCGGACGGCTCCTTGATGCCGGCCACGAGCTGTTCGATGAACGCCTCCCCGTCCGCCTCCGAGGAGGGGCGGCCCGGGACGCCCGGCCGGGTCTGCCACGGGCGCGGTCCCGTCGCCGCGCGGTACTCGACCCCGACCGCGTCGAGCCGGGCGAGATGGTGCTCCAGGCGCGGCCGGAACTCCTCGTACCGGCGCTCGCCCGTGGACCACAGCGCCTCGGCGACCGCGCACAGGCGCGGGAACGCGAAGTAGTCGACGGTGCGCGGCGAATCCATGTGCTCCGTCCAGATGTTGGCCTGACCGCCCAGCACGTGCGCGGCCTCGTCGGCCGTCAGAACGGCCGGCACCGGATCGAACGCGTACGCCTTCTCCACCGTGATCGGCACCGCCACCGGGATCGGCTCGTCCGGGTCCTCGGACTGGCGGTAGTCCAGGTACACCTGGTCGTCCGGGCAGGAGACGACGTGCAGGCCCCGGCGGGCGGCCGTCACCGCGCCCGTCATGCCGCGCCACGACGCCACGACCGTGCCGGGCGGCACCTCGTCCTCCAGGAGCTCGTCCCAGCCGAACAGCCGCCGTCCGCGCGCGCTCACGTGCTCGCCGAGCCGCCGTACGAACCACGAGCGCAGTTCGTGCTCGTGGCGCAGCCCCCGCTCGCGCATCAGCTCCTGCGTGCGCGGGTCCTTCTCCCACTCCGTGGTCGGGCACTCGTCGCCGCCCACACCGATCACCGCGCCGGGGAACAGGTCCATGACCTCGTCGAGGACGTCACGGTAGAAGTCGACGGTGGACTCCTCCATGTTGAGGACGCGCGGGTTGACGCCCCAGCGGGTCCACACCTCCGCGGGGCCGCCCCCGACGCCGAGTTCGGGGTACGCGGCGATCGCGGCCTGCGAATGCCCCGGCACGTCGATCTCGGGGACGACCGTGATGTGCCGCCGGGCCGCGTACGCCACGATCTCCCGGATGTCGTCCTGCGTGTAGAAGCCGCCGTGCGGCCGGCCGTCGCCCCGCGCCTCGGGACCGGCGCCGCGCTGCGACTCGCGCCGCCCCGCGCCGACCTCGGTGAGGCGCGCCCGCCGCCGGATCTCCACCCGCCAGCCCTGGTCGTCGGTGAGGTGCAGATGCAGGGTGTTGAGCCGGTGCATCGCCATCAGGTCGACGAACCGCAGCACATCGTGCTTGGGCATGAAGTGCCGCGCCACGTCGAGCATCGCGCCGCGCCACGCGAACCGCGGCGCGTCGGCGACGGCCACCGCCGGCACCGCCCAGCGCACTCCGGACGCCTCGCCGCGCCGGTACACCTCGGCGGGCAGCAGCTGGAGCAGGGTCTGGCAGCCGTGGAAGACACCGGCGCGGTCCCCGCCCGTGACGACGACCCCGGCCGGGGTGACGTCGAGCCGGTACGCCTCGGCGCCGAGCGTGCCGTCGAGCCGCAGCTCCACGGCGCGCTCCGCGCCATCGGCGAGCGGGAGGTCGAGGCCGGTCGCGGGACGCAGCGCCGACTGGAGCCAGCGCGCCTCGAGGCGCACCTCGGCCGCCGCGACCACTGCGGTCGTGTCGTCGAGCAGGAAGAAGCCGTCGTCGTGCCGGACCGAGGTGGGACGGGGCAGGAGCATGGGGTGGATCATCCTTTCACCGCTCCGGCCGACATGCCGGAGACGAGTTTGCGCTGGATGAGCAGGAAGAACACGACCACGGGCAGCGAGAAGACGACCGAACCGGCCATCTGCGCGCTGTAGTCGGTGCCCTGGGCCGGGTTCGTGAAGGACGCGAGCCACACCGGCAGCGTGTACTGGCTCTGCTCCTTCATGAACGTGTACGCGATGAGGTAGTCGTTCCAGGCGGCGATGAACGCGAACACGCTCGACGCGATCACCCCGGGCAGCACCAGCGGGAACAGGATCCGCCACAGCACCTGCCAGGTCGACGCGCCGTCGATCCGCGCAGCCTCCTCCACCTCGACCGGCACGGTCAGGAAGAACCCGCGCATCACCCAGATCGAGAACGGCAGGGTGAGCGCGAGATACGCGAGCACGAGACCCGTGTACGTGCCGAGCAGCCCCGCCTCGTTGAAGACGAGGAACGTCGGGACGAGGAGCGCCGTGCCCGGCAGCATCTGGGCGACGAGGATCGCCACCATGACGGTGCGCCGCCCGCCGAACCGGAACCGGGACAGCGCCGCCGCGGCGAACATGCCGAGCACGATGGAGATCACGACGGTGACACCGACGACGAGCAGACTGTTCGTCAGGTTCGTCCAGAACTCCGTGCCGTTGAGCGCCACGTCGAAGTTGCGCAGCGTCGGCGCGCCCGGCCAGAAGCGCGGCGTCGCCGTCATCGCCTCGGAGCGCGGCTTGAACGCCGTGTTGACCATCCAGTACACCGGGAAGAGCCACACGAGGCAGAACACGACCGCCACGGTGTTGCCGACGACGCGGCCCCGGCGGAACCTTCGCGCCGTCACAGATCCTCCCCGGAACGCAGCAGCCGTCGGATGTACAGCGCGGTGACCGCGAGGAGCAGCACCGTCGTGACCACGGACAGGGCCGCGCCCTGGCCGACCTTGAACGCCACGAAGGCCGTCCGGTACGCGAAGACGCCCAGTGTGGTCGTCGCCGAGTCGGGACCGCCCGCCGACACCAGCCAGATCTGGTTGAAGACGTTGAAGTCCCAGATCACCGACATCAGCGTGATCAGGGTCAGCGTCGGCCGCAGGAACGGCAGCGTCACCGACCACCACACCCGCCACTCGCCCGCCCCGTCGAGCCGCGCCGCCTCCTGCAGCTCGGCCGGCATCTGGATCAGCGCCGCGTACAGGGTGAGCGCGATGAACGGCACCGCCTGCCACACGATCAGCAGCCAGATCGACACGTACGCGAGCGGCGCGCTGTTCGACCAGTCCGTGTCCGTCATGTCGCCGAACAGCCCGGTCCGCGTGAGCATCCAGTTGACGACGCCGTAGCCGGGCTGGAACAGCCACTTCCACACCAGGGACGACGCGACCGTCGGCATCGCCCACGCGAGGATCAGCACGACCGTGACCGTCATCCGCATCGCCGGCCCGAGCCGTGTCAGGAGCTGCGCCACGCCCGCGCCGATCGCGACACTCCCCGCCACCATCGCCGCCGTGAACACGACCGTGCGCGCCAGCGAGCGCCAGAACTCGGCGTCGGCCAGCAGATCCGTGTACTGCCGCGCCCCGACGACGTCGAACGCGCCGGTGAACAGGGACCGTTGGTCGTAGTCCGTGAACGACGCGTACACGAGGAAGGCGATCGGGGCGACGGTGACGGCGAGCATCACCAGACCCGCCGGTGTCAGCAGCGCCCACGCGACGAGGGAACCGCGGCCGCGCACGGACCCTTTGCGCGGCGGGGCGCTCGCCCTCGCGCGTGACGGCGGCGGGGGAGCGGCGGGCGCCTCGCGACGCCCGCCGACCGCCTGGTCAGTCCCCGGCATTGAGCACCTTGCCGGCCGTCGTGTCGAAGGTCCCCGCGGCCTGCCGCGGCGAACGCGACCCGGAGGCGACGGACGAGAAGACCTTGTCGATGTCCTTGTTGCCTTCCAGTTGCGCCCAGTCCGCCGATGCCGGAGTCGCCTTCGAGCGCAGCGCCGCGTCGAAGAACGGGCGCAGCAGCGGATCGGCCTTCTCCCCGGCCGCCTTGACCGCGCCCTCGCTGTTCGGGATCCAGCCGTCGCGGCCCGCGACCCACTCCGTCTGCACCGCGGGATCCGTGGCGATCTTCACCCACCGCAGCGCCAGATCCTGGTGCGCGCTCTTGGCCGCGACGCCCCAGTCGGAGCCGCCCAGCATGACCGGCTGGGAGCGGCCCGAGGCGCCCGGGAGCGGGAAGGTCCCGAGATCCGCGTCCTCGATCTCCGGGTTCGCCTTCTTGATGAGGTCGATCGTCACGTTCGTCGCGCTGATCGCCGACGCCTTGCCGTCCGCGAACACCCGCGTCTGGTCCGGGTTCAGTGTGTCGATGGTGCGCGTCGACGGCGCCGAGAACTCGTTCTGGAACACCTTGTACTCGGCGAGCCCCTTCTGCGCCGCGCCGGAGCCCAGCGTCCCCTTCCACGCCTCGCCGTCCCGCGCGGCCACGTCACCGCCCGCGTCCCACACCCACTGCACGCCCGTGTGCCAGTACTTGCCCGGCAGGTAGAAGGGGGAGAAGTCCCGGGCGGGGTGCGCCTCGCGGACCTTGCGCAGCGCCTTCTTCAGTTCGTCGTACGTGGTCGGGGCGGCCTTCACCCCGGCCGCGTCCCAGATCTTCTTGTTGTAGATCACGGCGCGGGCTCCCGCGAAGGACGGCGCCGCGTACAGCCGCCCGTCCACCGTCGCGGGCTCCTCCAGACCGTCCAGCCACTGCTGGCCCTGGCGCAGGTCCTTCGCGTACGGGGTGAGGTCCATCAGGCCGCCGCTCGCGGCGAAGCTCGCCACCTGCGTGTTGCCGATGTCGATGACGTCCGGCGGCGTCGACGTGGCGAGCGCGGTGGTGATCTTGGTGGTGATCCCGTCCCAGTTCTGCACCTCGATCTTCACGTCGGCGCCGGTCTGCCGCGTGAAGCGGTCCTTCATCGCCTTGCGGGTGGCCTCGGAGTAGTCGCCGTCCATCACCCACACGGTGAGCGTCTTGCCCTTCGCCTTCACGACGGGCACCGCGCGCTGCTTGCCGTCGCCGCTCCCGGTGTGACCCGCCGAGCCGGAGCAGCCGGCCGCCGCGAGCGAGGCGGCCACGACCACCGCCACCACGCCGCCGAGCGGGAGGCGCCCCGCGCGTCTGCGGATCGCGCGGGTCGTCCTTCGGGTCGTGCGGGCCGTACGGGTCATGGGAACTCCTGGAAGGTGTCAGTACGGGAAGTCGCCGTGCCGCGGTGCGTTCACCACACGCCGAGCTCGCCCGCGAGGACGAGGCCGGCGGCGCCGAGCAGGATCAGATCGGAGTCGCCGGCCAGCGACCGCATGGTCAGCGCGGCCCCTATCGGCGCGTACGTACGGGCCCGCACCGTCGCGGCGGCGGACTCCAGGAAGGGGCCCTCCACGAGGTCGGGCGGGCCGAGCAGGGCGATCTCGTTGAGGTTGAGCACGCTGCTGATCGGGGCGAGCGCGATGCCGAGGGCGCGGCCGGCGGCGGTGAGGACCTCGGTGCGCCCGGCCGCGCCCCGGCCCGCGAGCCGTGCGCGCAGCTGTGCCGCGTCGATGAGGGGCTCCAGGCAGCCTCGGTGCCCGCAGACGCACGGCTCTCCGTCCTCGACGACCGTCACGTGCCCGATCTCTCCGGCCGCGAACTGCTCGCCCTCGACCAGTTCCCCGCCGACGATCAGGCCCGCGCCCACGCCGTGCTCGATGGTGATCGCCATCAGGTTCTGGGTCTTGGCCTCGCGGAAGCGCAGCACGGCGAGCGCCGCGACGTTGATGTCGTTGCCGACGTGCGCCGGGACGCCGAAGCGCTCGGAGAGCCGGGCGGCGAGCGGGAGTTCGCGCCACTCGAAGTGCCCGGCGAAGTGGACCACGCCGTCGGTGCCGATGATGCCCGGGGACCCGACGCCGATGCCGAGCACCCGGCCCGGCGCCAGCTCCTTCAGCTCCGCGACCAGCCGCGTCACGCGCTCGGCCGCTGCCTCCCCGACGGCGTCGGCGTAGGGCGTGCGGGCCCGGGCGACGACCTTGCCGCGCAGATCGAGGACGGCGCCCTCGAACCGGCCGTCGGCGGACAGGTCGAGGGCCAGGACGTGCGCCGCCGCGTCGTCGATCGCCATCAGGTTCGCGGGCTTGCCCAGCCGGTTGCCCTTGCGCGGGCCGATGTCGGTGAGCAGCCCGTCGCCCTCCAGATCGGCGACCAGGGCCGACACGGTGGGCGCGGTGAGCCCCACCGCGCGGGCGATCTCCGACCTGCTCATGGCGCCCCGGTGGTAGAGCGTCGACAGCACGAGCGCGCGGTTGTGGACCCGGCTGTCCGCGGCGCTCGCCTTGGTGCGCTCGGCCGGACGGCGGCGCGGGACGGTCACGTGTGCTCGCCTCCGATTAAGTAAATGCCCTTTAGTTAAAGGAGTTTGGATATCGTCGGGGCGCTCCGGCGGGATCGTCAAGAGCCGTGCACAAACGGATCCCCCGCAACTTCCGGACGCCGTGGTGCCGCGCATGTCACGAACAGAACATCCCTACGCAATCCGCCGGTTGAGTGTTTGACCACGCGCGGATGTGTTCAATGACTCCCCGTCAACCGTCAGTTGTTTCTTCGGTTCTGTTGGTTCTGTTGGTTCCTTGTGATTTCGGAGGTGTGCTGTGTCTCGTGAACCTCGTGCGTCCCGGGTCTCGAGCAGATGCGCGGTGCTCGCCGCGGTGGCGCTCACGGCGGTCGGGGTCGCCCCGTCGGCCGGTGCCGCGCCCGTGCCCGGTCGTGACGTCACGGTCCTGACGTTCAACATCCACCACGGCGCCGACCCCGCCGACGACCTCGACCTCGCCCGCACGGCGAAGGTCATCGCCGACTCCGGCGCCGACGTGATCGGACTGCAGGAGGTGGACCGGCACTGGTCCGCACGCAGCGACTTCGCCGACCAGGCGCAGTGGCTCGCCGACCGCCTGGACCTGCACGTCACCTACGGCGCCAACCTGGACGAGGACCCGGCCGAGCCCGGCGACCCGCGGCGCCAGTACGGCACGGCGATCCTGTCCCGCTTCCCGATCCTGGACGCCCACAACACGCTGCTGCCGCGCTCCGCGACCGGCGAGCAGCGCGGGCTCCTGGAGGCCGACGTCATGGTGCGGGGCACCACCCTGCGCTTCCTCAACACCCACCTGGAGCACACCTCCCAGGCCGAGCGCCTCTCGCAGGTCAAGGCCATCGACGCCATCGTGAAGACGTCCAGCCGGCCCACCGTCCTGGTCGGCGACCTCAACGCCGCCCCCGACACCCCGGAGGTCGTCGCCCTCACCGAACGCCTCAAGGACACCTGGCCGGTGGCCGGCCAGGGCGACGGCTACACGTACGACGCCCTGAACCCGACGGAGCGCATCGACTACGTCCTGGCCTCACCGGGAATCCGGGCCCGCACGGCCGAGGTCCTCCCCGAGACGGCATCGGACCACCGCCCGGTCCGCGTGGAGCTGCGCCTGCCGTGACGGAACGGCGCGTCGTCGCCCGGCGGCTCGGCGGTGTGGTCCGTCCGCCGGGTCGTCGGGTGGTGCCGGAACGGGCATGAGGGTGGGGCCGGCGGGTACGTCGTAGCCCTCGGGATGTCATTCGCGTAAGGGTCATGGACCGGCCGCGATCGAAAGGGATCGATTGCGGTCAGTACCGGGAAGTCGGGTGTCTCGTGGCCGGGATTGTTCGTTCATGGATGCCATGAAGGACGTGAGAAGAATCGTTTCCGCCGAATCGGTCGCGCCGCCCCCTCCGGCCGCCGCCGGTGGATCGGAGGGGGCGCCGGGCGGCGCCGGCTCCGACACACCGATCTACGACGCGCTCCTCGCCGAGTGGAAGCAGGAACGCAAGCACGCGCCGGGCGGCGCAGCGCCCGGAGGGCTGGGGCGCCCGCAGCGGACCGCTTCCGCCGCGAGCCTGTCCCCGGCCCCTGCGCCGTACGTGCCGCAGCGGCGCGCCGCCTCCTGAACCCCGGGGCGACGGGACCGGTGCCGGCGGTGCGTGGTCGCCCGCGTGATCACTCGGACGGGTGGTTACGGAGCCCGCGCGGCCCGTTACGCCCCTCCGCGCGGCCGGCGCGGACGATCATGCTCCGGTGAACCTGAACCCTCGAAGTTCCGTACGCCTCTGGGCCGTTCCGGCGGCCGCCGCCACGCTGGCGGTCCTCTCGCCGCTGGCGGCGGGCCCCGCCGACGCGCGGCCCGCCGACGCGAAGCCGGCCCGGTCCGCACCGCGGCCCGCGACCGCCGCCGAGGCGCGCACGGACGCCCACCTGACCTCGCTCCGCGACAGCCCCGACCGGCTCCGCTCCTTCTTCCGGGCCATGCCCAAGGGCGGTGACCTGCACAACCACCTGTCGGGCGCGGTCTCCACCGAGTACCTCATCGAGCTCGCCGCGCAGGACGGGCTCTGCATCGACTCCACGATGACCGCCGTGCCCCCGCCCTGCGGCCCCGGCACCCGGCCCGCCGCCGACGCCCGCACCGACCGCGCCTTCCACGACGACCTCGTGCGCGCCTGGTCCATGCAGGACTTCCCGGCGGACCAGAACGGCCACGACCACTTCTTCGACACCTTCGGGAAGTTCGGCGAGGTCACCTGGCGCAACCGCGGCAAGCTGCTCTCCCAGGTCGCCGACGAATCCGTACGGCAGAACCAGTTCTACCTGGAGACCATGGTCAGCCCGGCGTCCGACGGCGCCAAGAAGCTCGCCAACGACGTGGGCTGGGACGCCGACCTCGCCGCGCTGCACCGCAAGCTCCTGGCCGGCGGCCGCCTCGACGCGCTCGTCGCCGAGTCCCGCAAGGAGGCGGACGACGGCGACGCCGAGTTCCGTACCGCCTCGCACTGCGGCACGCCGCAGGCCCGCCCCGGCTGCGAGCTCACCGTCCGCTGGATCTCCCAGGTGTCGCGCGGCAGTTCGCCCGAGCGGGTCTTCACGCAGATGGCGCTCGGCATGCGGCTCGCCGAGCGCGACGGCCGCTTCGTCGCCGTGAACCTGGTCCAGCCAGAGGACTGGGACAGCTCCCTGGAGAACTACAGCCTCCAGATGCGCATGCTGAAGTACCTGCGCGAGGTCTACCCCAAGGCCCATGTCACCCTGCACGCGGGCGAGTTGTGGCCCGGGCTGGTCAAGCCCGAGGACCTGAAGTTCCACATCCAGGAAGCCGTCGACGTGGCCCGCACCGAGCGCGTCGGCCACGGAGTCGACCTGGTCCACGAGGACAACTGGCAGCGCACCGCCCGCCGGATGGCCGACCGCGAGACCGCCGTCGAGGTCCCCTTCACCAGCAACGCCCAGATCCTCGGCGTCAAGGGCGCCGAGCACCCCTTCGAGACGTACCGCGCGTACGGGGTGCCGATCGTCCTGTCCACCGACGACCAGGGCATCTCGCGCATCGACATCACGCACGAGTACCAGTACGCCGCGAAGACCTACGGCCTGTCGTACCCGGAGCTGAAGGACCTGGCCCGCGCATCCCTGGAGTACGCGTTCCTGCCCGGCGCCAGCGTGTGGCGCGGGAACCCGACGGCCGACGGGTACCGCGCGGTCCCGGCCTGCCAGGGTGAGCGCCCCGGCCTGCCGGTGCGGACGCGGTCCTGCCGCGCCCTGCTCGCCGACAGCCCGAAGGCGCGCACCGAGTGGCGTCAGGAAGCCGCGTTCGCGACGTTCGAGCGGAACGCCGGCAGCTGATCAGCCGCGGGCACGGACCCGGATCCGTCCGGGTC
>NZ_JBHYTK010000068.1:22197-29577 GCF_042749255.1 Streptomyces sp. NPDC059524
TAGTCTGTCCGCGAGCCGGCAGGCCGGTCGCGTCTCTCGCCCCCGACTCAGCCCCGCCGCGCTCCCTCCCCCGAAGACCCGCGGCCCCCCCCCCCCGGGGGAGGGGAAGTGCGGCAGGACCGTCTCGGCGAGCTCGTGGAGGACCTCCTCGACGGGCCGGTCGCCGGGGCGGAGGTTGAACGAGACGTGGGCGACGCCCAGTTCACCCATCGCCGCGAGATGCTCGACGAGTGCATGGGCGCCGGCCCGCACGCCGAGCCGGATCGGCGTCGCGGCGGCGTCCGGGTCCCGGGCGAGATCCAACTGCATGGGCGTGAGGTACGGCTTGGACGCGTCGTCCCCCGTCAGCTCCCGCCACTCCCGTGTCTTGAGACGCAATGCGCCGAGTGGTCGCGGGTAATTGAGCGAGGCGTCCGCGTTCCGCGCGATCCATTCGGCGGACTGCTGGGCGTGCCCCGCCACGGCGATCGGTACGGTCGCGCCGGTCGGCTTCGGCAGCACGTCGAGTCGGCGGTCCGCGCCGAGGCCGAGCTCGGGCAGCTCCATCCCGGCCCCGCCGGCGTGCCGGGCCCACGCGGCCCGCAGCGTCTCGACGCCCTGGCGGAACGTGGCACCGCGGGCGTGGAAGTCCTCGCCGAACAAGGGGTACTCGACGGGCCGGTCCCCGCTCGCGAGACCCAGGACGAAACGGCCGCCCGACAGCACGTCCACGGTGGCCGCGGCCTTGGCGACGAGGATCGGGCGGCGCAGCGGCAGCACGACGGCCGCGGTGCCGAGCACGGCGCGCCGGGTCACGGCCGCCAGGTGCCCGAGGTGCGTGAACGTCTCGAAGACGGAGCCGGCGTCACCGAAGTGCTCCGGGTCGTACAGCGGAACGTCCCGCACCCACAGCCCCGCGAAGCCCGACTCGTCGGCGAGCGCGGCCAGTTCGGCGTGGCGGGTGAGGTCGGGGACGCCGAACGGGGCGCCCGTGTGCCGGTCGGCGCGCAGCCGGGTGGGGCCCCAGTCGTTGTCGAGGGGCAGTTCGAGGCCCAGGGTCGGCAGGCCCTCTGGGTTCACGAGCCGGTTCAGGGCGGTGGGGGCGGCAGACATCACACGTACGGCTTTCGGGAGTGAGGAGTGGCCCGGGCGGGGCGGCACGCTCGTCGGGCGCCGCCCCGTCCGGGCCGGGTGGGTCAGTTCAGCTCGTCGGGGTGCGGGCCCGTGCGCAGGTCGCGGTCGAAGGCGGCGATCGCGGTCATCTCGTCGTCGGTGAGGGTGAAGTCGAGGACGTCGAGGTTCTCGCGGATGCGGGCGGGCGTGACCGACTTGGGGATCACGACGTTGCCGAGCTGGAGGTGCCAGCGCAGGACGACCTGGGCCGGGGACTTGCCGTGGCGGGCCGCGATCGTGGTGATCGCCTCGTCCTTGAGGACAGCGCCCTGGGCGAGCGGGCTCCAGGCCTCGGTGGCGATGCCGAGCGCGGCGTGCCCGGCACGCAGCTCGCGCTGCTGGAGGCCGGGGTGCAGCTCGATCTGGTTGACGGCCGGGACCAGCTCGGAGTCCTCGATCAGGCGGTCGAGGTGGGCGGGCTGGAAGTTGGAGACACCGGCGGCGCGGACGCGGCCGTCGGCGACCAGCTTCTCGATGGCCTTCCAGGACTCGCGGTACAGGTCGCGGGCCGGGGTCGGCCAGTGGATGAGGTACAGGTCCACGTGGTCGAGGCCGAGCTTGGCGAGGCTGGCGTCGAAGGCGTCGAGCGTGGACCGGTAGCCCTGGTCCGCGTTCCACAGCTTGGTGGTGATGAACAGGTCCTCGCGGGCGATGCCGGACTCGGCGAGGGCCTTGCCGACACCCGCCTCGTTGCCGTAGATCGCGGCGGTGTCGATGGAGCGGTAGCCGGCCTCCAGGGCGGCGGCGACGGCGGCGGTCGTCTCGGCGTCGGGGACCTGGAAGACGCCGAAGCCGAGCTGGGGGATCTCGACGCCGTTGTTCAGGGTGACCGTGGGGATGCTGACGGGTGCCATGGTGGAACGGGCCTTTCAGACGGTGCGGTTGGTGAGGGTGTAACGGACGGTCTGGGCGCTGATCAGTCCGTCGCGGAAGACGAACGTGTCGACGCCGTCGGTGACCTCGTGGGTGCCGGTGGCGGCGGTCCACTGGAGGAACAGCACGTCTCCGGCGAAGGCCGGGGTCAACTGCCAGTCGGCGTCCGGGAGATCGGCCAGGAGACGGCCGATGCCCCGCTGGACGCCGTCGCGTCCGGTGAGGACTCCGTCGGGGGTGACGAAGACGGCGTCCTCGGTGTAGTTCCGGCTGATCAGGTCGAGGTCGCCGGTGCCCAGGCGGGCGCCGTGGTCGGCGAAGACCTCCTGCGGGGTGCGGGGGGTGCCGGTCGTCGTCATCGGGAGAGCTCCTGAACGGCGGTGCCGGCGAAGCCGTGGTCCTGCTCGGGGCTGCCGCCGCCGACGCCGATCGCGCCGATCAGACGGCCCTCGCGGTGCAGGGGGAGTCCGCCGGCGATGAACAGGAGGGGCTTGTCGAGGGCGGTGGGCAGGGAGTGGAAGGGGCCCTCGGGCTTGACCAGGTCCACCAGGTCGGCCGTGGGGGCGTCGAGCTGGAGGGCGGTGTAGGCCTTGCGGGTGCTGGTCTCGCCGGAGATCAGGACGGCCCGGTCGTCGCGGCGGAAGGCGAGGAGGTGACCGCCGGCATCGAGGACGCTGACGCTGACGGGGACGCCGGCGTCCGCCGCGGCACGGTGGGCCGCGGCGATCAGGGTCTCGGCCTCGGTGGTGGTGAGCGGGGTGACGGTGGGCGTGGCGGAGCTCATGGGTGCGGGTCTTTCCGGGTTGCTGCGGGGTGGTGTGGTTCGGAGGGTGGGGCCGGCGGCCTCTGCGGGGGCGCGGGACCTCCGGCTCCGTCGCGCGGTGTCTGCGCGACCGGCTACGACGGGCGGATGCCGGCGACGGTGTCCGGCCTGTGTGGCGGTGTCAGTGAGATGCCGGGACCTGGACGGGGGCCGGCTGGGCGGCGCCCGTGACGACCTGGCCGGACGCGCGGCGGGTGCGGCGGTCCAGGGCGGCGGCGATGAAGGCCAGGACCAGGGCCGTGGCGGAGAGGATCGCGCCGACCCAGTTCGGGGAGGTGTAGCCCAGGCCCGCGGTGATGACGATGCCGCCGAGCCAGGCCGCCAGCGCGTTGCCGAGGTTGAAGGCGCCGATGTTGGCGGCGGAGGCCAGGGTCGGGGCGGCCGAGGCCTGGTCGAGCACCCACTTCTGCAGCGGCGGCACGGTCGCGAAACCGAGGGCGCCGATCAGGGAGAGGGTGATCGCGGCGAGGACCTTGTCGTGGGCGGTCGCCGTGAAGAGCAGCAGGGAGGCGCTCAGCCCGGCGAGGGCGGTGAACAGCATCGGCATCAGGCGCCGGTCGGCGAACCTGCCGCCCAGGAGGTTGCCCAGGAACATGCCGATCCCGAACAGGACGAGCAGCCAGGTCACGGCACCTTCGGTGAAGCCGGCGACCTCGGTCATCATCGGGGTGATGTAGGTGATGGCGGCGAACACACCGCCGTAGCCGAGGACGGTCATCGCCATGGCGAGCCAGACCTGGACGTTCTTGAAGGCGGCGAACTCGCGGCGGACGCTGACCGATTCGGGCCGGCCGGTCTCGGGGATCAGCCTGGCGACGCCGAGGAAGCCGATGATGCCGAGCGCGGCGACGATGAGGAACGTGACGCGCCAGCCGGCTGCCTGCCCGATGTACGTGCCGCCGGGGACGCCGACGATGTTGGCCACGGTCAGGCCCATGAACATCAGGGAGATCGCGGAGGCCTTCTTCTGCGGGGCGACGAGGTCGGCGGCGACGACGGAGCCGATGCCGAAGAACGCGCCGTGCGCGAGGGAGGCGACGACCCGGCCGGCGAGCATCAGGCCGAAGGTCGGGGCGAGGGCGGAGAGCGTGTTCCCGACGACGAAGAGCGCCATGAGGGCCATGAGCATCTTCTTGCGGGACACCTTGGTGCCGAGGACGGTCAGCAGCGGGGCGCCGATGACGACGCCGAGCGCGTAGCCGGAGACGAGCCAGCCGGCGGTGGGGATGGTGACGCCGAAATCTCCCGCGACCTGGGGCAGCACGCCCATGATCACGAACTCGGTGGTGCCGATCCCGAAGGCCCCGATGGCCAGGGCCAGGAGAGCGAGAGGCATGGGGAGATACCTTCCAGGTCGTTGCGTGGAGCGCTTACGTTGGAAGACAATAATTGCATGCGCGGGATAAATGCAAGTGCACGAAGCTCTGGATGTATGTAGTCCGCGTGTGCAACTATTGGAGCGGAAGGAGGTCGTCATGACCGCAACCGCCCCCGCACTCACCGCCCTCGCCCAGGGCTGGTGCGCCCTCTCCCTGCTCCACGGGAGGATCGAGGCCCACATCGAGCGCGCCCTGCAGTCCCGCCACGACCTGAGCGTGCGCGAGTACTCCCTGCTGGACGTCCTCAGCCGTCAGCACGACGGAGAGGGCGGCCACCTCCAGATGAAGCAGGTCGCCGACGCCGTCGTCCTCAGCCAGAGCGCCACCACCCGCCTCGTCACCCGCCTCGAGGACCGCGGCCTGCTCATGCGCTACCTGTGCCCCACCGACCGGCGCGGCATCTACACCAACGTCTCCGACCAGGGACTCCAGCTCCTCGCCGAAGCCCGCCCCACCAACGAGACCGCCCTGCGCGAAGCCCTCGCCGAGGCGGCACAGGACGAGCGGCTCGCGCCGCTGGTGCGTGCCGTCGAGGGCGCACCCGTGCTCGCCGCCTGAAGCGCGCCGGGCTAGGTGGGCGTGAGCCACGTCCGGCACAGCCACCACGCCGTCATCGCGCCGAACGGGTCCCCCGGGTCGATCCCGGTGAGGTCGGCGAAGCGCTGGACGCGGTTGCGGACCGTGTTGGGGTGGACGAAGAGCCGCTCGGCCGCCGCCGTGACGTCGCGGCCGCACTCCAGCCAGGCCCGCACCGCCGAGGCGACCGGCTCCGCGTGCGCGCCCAGCGCCGTCCACGCCGCACGGTGCCGGTCCGTGAGCATCGCCGCGAGGTCGGCCCGGTCGGCCACCGCCGCGAGCACGGCGACGTCCGCCACGTGCACGACGCCCGCCCGCCCCGTCGACTCGGCCGCGGTCAGCGCGGCCAGCGCCAGACGCCGTACCGTGCCCAGCTCCTCCGCCTCCGCCGGACCGGCGAGCCCGGCCCGGCCGTCGCCGCGCACCGCCCGCGCCCCCGGACGACGCACGAAGACGCCGACCAGGAGCCCGTCCACGTGCGCGAGCAGCGCCGGACCCTGATCCCGTACCGCCTGCTCGACCGCGCTGTCGTCCGGGCGCGCCACCAGCACCCACAGGCCGCCGCCCGCCGGGAGGCCCGCCTCGGCCGCCGCCAGCGTCGCCGCCGAACCCCCTTCGAGGAGCCGGCGCAGCACCGCCAGATCGCGGCCGCCCGCCGACCGTCGCCCGGTGTCGGCGGCCCGGTGCGCCGCGATCAGCCGGGCCCGCACCGCCTGCGCCCAGTCGTCGTACAGCTCCCGCGCGTCCAGCAGCACCGTGGCCTCGATCCCGCACGCGGCCGCCGACTCCCGGGCCCGGGACCAGATGGCCCGCTCCGCGACATGGATCGCCCCGAGCACCGCCTCGATCGGCACCCCCTGCCGGGCCCGCGTCGAACCCAGCTCCTCCACGAACGACAGCTCCGCCTCCGTCGGCCCGCGCCGCGCCGCCAGCGCGCGCGTCGCCGCCACGAGCAGCGCCCGGGTGTGCCCCGCGATGTCCGCCGCCGGCAGCACCGCCACCTCCCGCACCGAGCTGCGCACCCCCGTCACCACGGAGGGCAGCAGATCGTCCTCGCCGACGACCCGCTCGATGAGGTCGACCACACCGCTCCAGCTGTCCTGTGCCATGCCCGGCATCCTCGCCCCCGTTGTGGCCGGGCACAACGGGGGGCCCGAATCACGTACCCGACGACATGTCCATCAGCGGAAACGACTCCTACGGTTGGCGGCAGCCACAGCGACCCCACCCCCGCCCCGTCCTTGCCGTAGAGGAGCCGCACCATGCCCCCACCGAGTCGTGTCGCCGTCGTCGGCGCGGGAGCGGCCGGCCTCGCCACCGTCAAGGCACTGCTCGACGCGGGCGCCGAACCCGTCGGATACGAGCGGGGGGACGGGCCCGGCGGACTGTGGGTGCGCGACAACACCAGCGGCCTGTCCCCGGCGTACGCCTCGCTGCACCTCAACACAAGCAAGGGCCGCACCCAGTTCGCAGACCTCCCGATGCCGGCCGACTGGCCCGACTACCCGTCCGCCGACCTCGTCGCCGGATACCTCGCCGACTACTGCGAGACCTTCGGACTGGCCGGGCACATCCGCTTCGGCACCACCGTCACCGCCGTCGAACGCGCCGAGGACGGCCCCGGCTGGCTCGTCACCCATGAGACGGGCGACGGCGGCACCGGCACCGAACGCTACGACGCCGTCGTCGTCGCCAACGGCCACAACTGGGACCCCCGCCGCCCCGAGCCCGCCCACCCGGGCACCTTCGACGGCACCCAGATGCACGCCCACGACTACCGCACCCCGGACGCCTTCCACGACCGCCGCGTCCTCGTCGTCGGCATGGGCAACTCCGCCATGGACATCGCCGTCGACGCCTCCTACGTGTCCCGCGGCCCCGTCCTGCTCTCCGCCCGGCGCGGCGTCCACGTCGTCCCCAAGTACCTCTTCGGCCGGCCCTCCGACGCGACCGGCGGAGCCCTCGCCGTCCTGCCCTGGCGGCTGCGCCAGCGGGTCGCCGAGACCATGCTGCGGCTCGCCGTCGGCACCCCGCAGAGCTACGGGCTGCCCGAGCCCGCCGGCGGCCTGTTCCAGAACCACCCCACGATCAGCGACACGATCCTGCACCGCCTCACCCACGGCGAGGTCACCGCCCGCTCCGGCGTCGCACGCCTCGACGGCGACCACGTCGTCTTCACCGACGGCCGCCGCGAACCCGTGGACGTCATCGTGTGGGCCACCGGCTACCGCGTCACCATCCCGTTCCTGTCCGAGCGCTGGCTCGGCCCCGACCCCGAGCGTCTGCGCCTCTACCAGCGGGTCTTCCACCTCGACGACCCCAGCCTGTGCTTCGTCGGGCTCATGCAGTCCACCGGCGCCGCCCTGCCCGTCGTCGAGGCGCAGGCCCGGCTCGCCGCCGCCCACCTCGGCGGCACGTACGCCCTGCCCTCGCCCGAGGAGCGGGGCGCGCGGCGCCCGCGCGCGCCGGGCGCGGGCGGGGCGGCGGGGGGGCGGGGCGCGCGGCGCGCGGGGCGGTCGGTGGACGGTGGACGCGGTGCTCGCGGCGGCGCACGGCGAGGGCGGCGATCCGGCGGAC
>NZ_JBHYTK010000068.1:29587-40552 GCF_042749255.1 Streptomyces sp. NPDC059524
CTCTCCCACTACCCGCCCCCCCCGTCGGGGTGGCCGGGCGGCCCCCCGCCCCCCGGGGGGGCACGCCCCCCGGCCCCGCGCCCGTGGGGCGGCCCCGCGCCGCCGCCCGCGCCCTGCGCGCCGCCGTCGAACGCTGGGGCGAGCGTCGCCCCGCGATGCGCATCGACTTCGACCAGTACGTGGCCGAGGTGCCCCGCGAGCTCGCGGCCGGCGCCGCCCGGCTGCGGCGTGGGGCCCGCCCCTTCACCCCGGACCGGCGGGCCTTCGTCCCGGCCCAGAAGGACAGGAGATCCGCCGTATGACGACCCCCACCCGACCGCGCGGGCTGCGCGACGCCCAGGGGATGCGCGTCCTGGTCACCGGGGCCTCCGGCACCTTCGGCCGCGCCGTGTGCGCCCGGCTCACCGCACTGGGCGCCCAGGTCGTCGGTCTCGACCTGGCCCCGGGACCGGACGACCCCGTCGAGGTGCTGGCGTGCGACCTCACCGACGACGCCGCCGTGCCCGTCGCCGTGGCCGCCGCGCTCGACCGGCTCGGCGGCCTGGACCTGCTGATCAACAACGCGGGCATCGGCGGACCGGCTCCGGCCGAGCTCCCGCCCGGCGACGCGGTCCGCCGCCAGCTCGACCTCAACCTCCTCGGCACCTGGCGCACCACGGCCGCCTGCGCCGACGCCCTGGTCGCCGCCCGCGGCCGCGTCGTCATGGTGTCCTCCCGCATGGCCGTCATGCAGCTGCCGCTCGCCGCCGCCTACGGAGCCTCCAAGCGCGCCCTCGTCGCCTACGCCGACGCCCTGCGCCTCGAACTCGGCACCCACGTCGGCGTCACCTGCGTCTATCCGTCCGCCGTGCGCAGCCCCATCCACGACTCGACCGCCGCCGCCGGACTCTCCCTGGAGGGCATGAGCAGCTACGAGCCCCTCGACGGCGTCGTCGGCACCGTGCTCCGCGCCGGGCTCGGCCGCCGCGTGCGCCGCGACCTGCCGACGACCCGGCGCGGCGCCGTCGAGTTCTTCCTCGCCCGTCACTTCCCCGCGCTCACCGACCGGATCGTCGCCCGCACCCTCGCCGGGCGCGTCCGCGCCGACGCGTTCGAGGGCGCCGAACTCGCCGCGGGTGTCGTGCGCCGCCACCGGTCCGCGCCGTGACCGCGCCCGCCCGGGCCCGCACCGGGGACCTCACTCTCTATGCCGCCGGATCCGTCGGCATGGGTCTGTGGGTGACGGTCCCCGGACTGCTGCTCCTGTACTTCCTCACCCAGACCCTCGGCGTGCCCGCGTTCCTCGCCGGGGCCACGCTGCTGCTGCCCAAGCTCGTCGACATCGTGGTCCACCCGCTGCTCGGCTCGCGCTCCGACCGGCAGGCCCGGCGCACCGGACACCGGCGCGGCATGCTCCGCTGGGGCCTGCTCCTGGCCGTGGCGTGGACCGCCATGTTCAGCGTCCCGGGCGGGCTCACCGGGACGAGCGCCGCGCTGTGGGTCGGCGGCTGCTACATCGCCGGGAACCTGCTGTTCGCCTGCTTCCAGGTCCCGTACCTCACCACCCCCTCCGACCTGCGCATCGGTTACCACGAACGCACCCGCGTCTTCCTCTTCCGCATGGTGTTCCTGACCCTCGGCCTGCTCGCCGCCGGGGTCAGCGCGCCGAGCCTGGTCGCCTCGGGGGAGCGCGGCGCCTATGCGCGCATGGCGCTGCTGCTCGCCGGAGGGCTCGTCCTGTCGGGCCTGCTCGCCGTGCGCGGGGTCCGCCGGCTCACCGACCACTGCGGGTTCAAGCCCCCGGGCGAGCGGGCCCACTCGGTGCGGGAGGACGTCCGGGCGGCCTGGCGCGACCGCGACTTCCGCGCGCTGCTGCTCTCGTACCTGTTCACCGGCACGACCACGCACCTCTTCCTCGCCGCGCTGCCCTTCTACACCCAGTACGTGCTCCGGGACCGCTCCCTGACGGCCGTCCTCATGGGCGCTTTCCTGGTGCCCGCCACCGTCGTCGGCCCGCTGTGGCTGCGGGTCTCGCGGCGGACCGGCAAGCAGCGCGGTCTGCTGATCGCGCAGGGCATGTTCCTCGCGGGCTCGCTCGCGCTGCTGCCCGGCCGGGCGCTCGGCACGGCCGCGACGCTCGGCGTGGTCGTCGTCATGGGCGCGGCCTTCGCCGGGCTCCAGCTCTTCGCGTTCTCGATGCTGCCGGACGTCGTCGCTGCCGCCGAGGCGCGCGGCGCGGCCGACGCGGGCGCCTACACCGGGGTCTGGACGGCGACCGAGGCGACCGGCACCGCCGTCGGCCCCTATGTGTACGCGGCGGTCCTCGCGGCGGCGGGCTTCGTCTCCACGACGGAGGGCACGACCGTCGCGCAGACGGACCCCGCGCTGCGGGCGCTCCTGTGGGGGTTCACGGCGCTGCCCGCCGTCCTGATGGGCATCGCGCTGTTCTTCCAGCGGCGGTACGGCCTCGACCGCGCCGCCGGCCGGATCAGCGCGCCGTCCCGAACACCTGCGTCCACCACGGGCCTCCCGAGCCCTGATGGACACCGACCCCTATCTCCTTGAACGCGCAGTTGAGGATGTTCGCCCGGTGCCCCGGGCTGTTCATCCACCCCTCCATGACCTGCGCGGGCGTCTGCTGCCCGCGCGCGATGTTCTCGCCGTACGTGGACCAGGTGTAGCCCGCGGCCGTGATCCGGTCGCCCGGGTCGTTGCCGTCCGGGTCGGTGTGGTCGAAGTAGTTCCGGGCGGCCATGTCCTCGGAGTGGCCGAGGGCGGCCTTGTCGAGCGTGCTGTTCTGCCGCACGGGAGCGCAGCCGTTCTTGGCCCGCTCGGTGTTGACCAGCTGGGTGACCTGCTGGCCGAAGGTGCCGGACGGCGCCTTGGTGGGGGCGGGGGGCGCGGGGCGCTGCGTCGTCGGGGTGGGCTTGGGACGCGGCGGCGCCGACGTCTTCTTCTTGGTCCGCGTCGGCCGGGCCGAACTGCGCGTCGGGGAGGCCTTGGGCGAGGCGGAGCGGGACGCGGACGCGGAGGGGGAGGCGCTGCTCGGCTCCGGGGTCTCGGACGGCGCGGGCGCGGCCTGCGTCCGCACGGTGTCGGCCCCTTCGTCGGGGCCCAGCTGGGTGAGGACGCCGACCGCGCCCCCGCCCGCGACGAGCACCGCGACACCGAGCAGCGCGGTGCGGCGCCGCCGGGCCCGGCGCTCGTGCCGGGTGCGGCTGCGGGGCGTCGCGCGTATCTCCCCGGTGCCGCCGCCGGCCGGCGTCTCGCTGTACGCGGCGGTGCCGAAGGGATCGGTCTCGGGGCTGTACGCGGCCGGGTCGGGTGACGATCCGTAGGCCGCGAAGCCCGCCTCGTCGGGTGCGTTTCCGTACGGTGCGAAGCCCGCCGCGCCGGACGGATCGCCGTGCACGGGCAGGCCGAGCGTGTCCGGGGACGAGCCGTGGGCCGCGAGACCCGTCGCCGGGTCCGGGACGGCTCCGTAGGCGAGGGCGGAGGCGACCGGGACCAGCCCCAGGCCGGCGAGAAGCCCCTCGGCCGGGACCAGGCCCGCGCCGTAGCGGGAGCAGACCGTGCAGGACCGGGCGTGCCGCACCAGCCGCTTGCGCCACAGCGGCGACGGCGTCCCGTCCCACGCGCCGAGCGTCTCGTCCAGCAGGGCGCAGCGCGGATCGCGGGACATCGCCCGCACGATCACCCGCGCGTTCTCCAGGTGCTCCTTCATGCGCTGGACGCGTACGGCGGTGTGCGCCTGCGACAGCTCCAGCGCCGCGGCGACCTCCGCGCGGGTCAGTTCACCCGCCGCCTCCAGCCACCACAGCGACAGCAGCTCCCGGTCCGAGGGCTCCAGCCAGCGGGTCGCCTCCGCCACCTCGCGGCGCTGCCCCGACAGGCCCATGCGGACGATCGTGAGGTTCACGAAGTCCGACGCCGGGTCCGCGAGCTCGTGGGCCTCGCCCAGCTCCCCGTACGAGGGGGCCGCCTGCCGGGCCTGCCGGCGGGTGCGCACCTGGTTCATGGCGATCGCCACGAGCCAGGACCGGAACTGCTCGGGCGCGCGCAGCGACGGCAGCCCGGACAGGGCGCGGATCATCGTGTCCTGCACGACGTCGTCCACGTCGGCGTGCCCGTGCAGCGCCCGGCCCACCACGTTGTAGACGAGCGGCAGGTACGCGGCGACCACCTCGTCCTGCGCCCGCTGGTCCCCGCCCTGCGCCGCCCGGATCATCGCGGTGTGCCGTTCGCTGTCCATGCCCTGTCCACTCTCCGCCCCGCAGGCCCGCTCGGCCTGAGTTTCGTCCGACATCATGGAGACCTTGCGGCGATGACGTAATAACGAAAATCTCAGTCGGCGCTGCGAAGTGGTCACGGAGGGGCGCTCGGTGGTCAGGGAACGAGCGGAACCGTCCACTTCTGGTTTGAAGTGCCCTGACAGTCCCAGATGGTGACCTGCGTTCCGTTCGTGGTGTTACTTCCCGGAATGTCCAGGCAGCGGCCGGAGGCGGGGTTGCGCAGGGAGCCGTTCTCGGCGCGCCACTGCTGGTTGGTGCCGCCCGTGCAGGACCACACGATCGCCGGGGTCCCGTTCGCCTGTGCCCCGCCCTGCACGTCGAGGCACAGGCCCTGGCCCATGAGATGCAGGGCGCCGTCCTTGCCGAGCACCCACGCCTGCTCGGCCGCGCCGGTCGGTCCGGTGACGATCGCGGGTGAGCCCGAGGTGTTCTGCGCCCCGGCGAGAACCTTGCCGCCGAGTCCGGTGACCGGGCCGCGCACCGAGTTGCCGATCCCGTTAGTCTGCACCGAGCCGCCGGAGACCGTGTCGACCCGCGAGTACGCGGCGCAGGACGAGCTGACCTGGGTGGAGGAGACGCTCGCGGTCACCGCGCCGCCGTTCGCGACGGGCACGCCGAAGCGGGCCTGCGAGTACGGCTGGTCGTCGCACGAGGCCTTCGGGTTGTTCCACTCGAAGTACTCCGCCCAGTCGACCATCCCGCTCGGCGAGATCTGGGTGGAGCCGGCGCGGATGCTGCCGAGCTTGAAGGAGGCGCCGGTCGTCTCGTTCGTCACCGTCACGCCGAACCAGCGGTCGCCCTCGTGCGCGACCCGGGTGCGGAAGGTGTCGCCCTCCTTCCAGCCGGTCTTCAGGCGGCAGCTCTTGCCGACGCCCTCACCGCCGAAGTCCAGGCAGTAGCTCCCGGTGGAGCCGGTCTTCGCCTCGGTGGCGTCCCATACGGAGAAGAGGAACGTGCGGGTCTGGCCGGGGCCGTTGGACTGCATGCCGGTGTACGCGCCGTTGCCCGCGGTGAAGCCGAACTGGTGGCTCCAGAAGATGTTCGAGGCGGGCCCCGCGTCCTTGGTGACGGTCGTCCGGAACGTCACGTCGCTCAGTCCGGCCGTCCCGGACGGGAAGCCGTAGTGGGTGTACGAGCCCGGTGTGTCCGAGGCCGCGGCCGGGGTGGCCGTGGCCAGGCCGGCCGCGGCGGCGAGCGCCAGCACCCCGGCGGCCGCGAGCACACCGCGGCCCTGTCTTCCGGGCCGGCGGGGGGACGTGCGGGGTGTGGGGGAGCGCATGTCGGGTCCTCTCGTGTCCGTGCACGCTGAGTGTCCGGCGAACGGAAGTGCCGCGCGCCGGCAGTGCCTTGCGGAGGAGGAACGGCCGCAATCGTGCACCCGACCGGCTTCGGTGACAAGACCTGCGCGGAGTGCGCGTGATTCCGTCAACTCCGCGCACGCCACGGATCGTTGTGATCGAACAGGCGCCGCTGACAGGTCAAGTGATCGGAATCTGATCGAACGCTAGAAGTGTATTGACTCGATCAGGGGCCAGCCCTAGTTTCTGGCGCACTTCCAGCAGAGAGGTGCACCCATGAGGGTCATGCGTTCCCCGGGCCGGGCACTCCTGGCGGTCGCGCTCGCCGGTGCCGGCCTGGTCGCGCTCCAGGACTCCCCGGCCGCCGCGGCCGGGGTCACGACGTACGTCGACTGCACGGCCGCCACCCCCGGCACCGGCACGTCGAGCAGCCCGTACAACAGCCTCGCCCAGGCCAACGCGAAGACGTACGCGCCGGGCGACACCCTCGCCCTCGCCGCCGGGACCACCTGCACCGGCACCCTGGCGCCACGCGGCAGCGGCACCGCCGCCGCACCGATCACCGTCACCGCCTACGGCACCGGCACCCCGCCCGTCGTCGACGGCGCCGGCGCGGCGGACGCCATGCGGCTCACCGACCAGGACCACTGGACGGTCCGTGACATCAAGCTCACCAACCCCGCCGGGACTCTCGCCCGCCGCACCGGACTGCGCGTGTCCGCCACCGACGGCAAGGCCCACACCGGATTCGACCTCGGCAACCTCGTGATCGACCGCGTCGCCGGACAGACCAATAAGAACTCCCCGACGACCGACGACTACGTCCAGTCCGCCGGCATTGTCACCGGCGCCAGCGGCACCGGTTCCACGCTCAACGACGTCCACGTGCACGACAACAAGATCAGCAACACCGGGGGCGGCGGCCTCAAGATCCGCGTCGGGGCCATGGCCACGAAGGGCAACGGCGTCCTCGTCGAACGCAACACCGTGACCGACGTCGGCGGCGACGCCATCATCGCCAGCTACGCCGAGTCCCCGATGATCCAGTACAACGTGGCCTCCGGCACCGGCAACGGCGTCTACCCCTTCTCCGGCGGCAACTTCGCCGGCATCTGGGTCCTCGGCGACCACAACCCGACCATCCAGAAGAACGTCGTCCACAGCACCACCCGGATGTCCGTGGCCGACAGCCAGGCCTTCGACTGCGACTGGGGCAACACCGGCTACTGCACCGTGCAGTACAACTACAGCCGCGACAACATCGGCGGCTTCTTCCTCGACTGCGACGGCTGCGGCACCAGCGGCGCCGCCAAGGAGATCGTCCGCTACAACATCTCCGAGAACGACTGCCGCATGAGCAGCGGCGGCAGCGGCCGCTCCGCCCTGCACCTCTACAACAACGTCATCTACTGCACGGACAAGAAACTCTCGATCACCCTGCCGAGCACCAGCGTCGTCGAGAACAACATCTGGGTCGGCACCACCGACTCCCGGCTGCCCACCGGCTCCGGCATCTCCTATCTGTGGAACGTCTACCAGGGCGTCCCACGTCCCACCGCCAACGGCATCACCGGGGACCCCGGCTTCGTGAACCCCGGCACCGGCGGCACCACCCTCGACTCCGTCGACGGGTACAAGCTGAAGGCCACCTCGCCGGCCCTGAACAACGGCTCGATCGTCACCGACAACGGCGGCCGCGACTACTGGGGCAACCCCGTCTCCACGACCGTCAAACCGCACCGCGGCGCCTACAACGGCCCGGGCCTGTAAGCACCGTCGCCCACCACTCCGCACCTCCCGCCGTACCCGATCACATGACCGGAAGTGATCGGGTACGGTGCGTCGGAAGGCCGCCGGAGGTCCGGCGGCCAGGAGCCGGGGGAGGGGCCCATGACCGTGTCCGCGCAAGCGCGCCGCACCCGCATCCTGGAGGCACTTCGCGGGACGGGCGCCGTCCGCGTCGTCGACCTCGCCGCCCGCCTCGGCGTCCCCGCGGTCACCCTGCGCCGCGACGTCGCCGCCCTCGCCGACGAGGGACGGCTCAGCCGCACCCACGGCTCCGTCGAACTCCTCACCGACGACCGCGCCGAGCCGGGCCGCGACCGGGTCATCGGCATGCTCGTGCCGACCGTCGGCCAGTACTTCGACGAGGTCGTCGCCGGCGCCCGCGCCGCCGCGGCCGCCGCCGGGGCCCGCCTCGTCCTCGGCATCGCCCCCTACGGCGCCGACAGCGACCGCGTCCAGGTCCAGCGCCTGCTCGAGTCCGAGGTCGACGGACTGCTCCTCGCCCCCGACTGGCACCCCGGCCGCGGCGGCCGCGACACCGACTGGCTCGGCGAACTCCCCGTGCCCGCCGTCCTGGTGGAGCGCCGTGCCGAGTTCGGCAGCCCCGCCGCCGAACTCGACGCCGTCTGCTCCCACCACCGCCACGGTGTGCTCCTCGCCCTGCGCCACCTCGCCGGGCTCGGCCACCGCGCCGTGCTGCTCGCCGCCCGCGACGACACCTACACCGCCCGCGACGTGCGCCGCGGCTACCAGGAGGCCGTCGCCCTGCTCGGCCTCGACGCCCTGCCGGTCACCGACGTGCCCGGGCCCGCCGATCCGGCCGCCCTGGCCGCGCGCCTCGCCGAGGCCGCCGCCTCCGGCATCCGCGCCGCCCTCGTCCACAACGACCAGGACGCCCTCCAGCTCCCCGCGCTCCTGCGCACGCACGGCCTCACCGTCCCCGCCGACCTCGCCCTCGTCGCGTACGACGACGTGTACGCCGCGCTCGCCGACCCGCCGCTCACCGCCGTCGCCCCGCCCAAGCGCGCGGTGGGCGCCGAGGCCCTGAACCTGCTGCTGCGCCGGCTGACGGAGGGCGACACCCTGCCGACCCAACAGAGCGAACTGCTCCCGACGTTGAAGATCCGTCAGTCCTGCGGACAGCGGACGACCGGCTGAGCGCCGGACCGGCACGCCGAAGGGGCCGGCTCCGGGGAAGCCGGCCCCTTCGCACCCGCCGGTCCGCTCAGCGGCGCAGCGCCGCCGCCCCGGCGCGGGCGAACTTCTCGTCCAGGTCGCCGGACGGTGCGCCGGCCACGCCGATGCCAGCGATCGGGGAGCCCTTGGCCGTCACCGGGACACCGCCCGCGAGGAACAGCGTGCCCGGGATGTCCTTGAGCGTCGGCTGCTGCTGCAGACGCCCGACCAGCACGGACGTCGGGGCGTTGAACGACACCGCCGTGTACGCCTTGCGGATGGCGGACTCGTAGGACTGCGGCCCCGCGCCGTCGCCGCGCAGGGTCACCAGCGTGTTGCCGTTGCGGTCCACGACGGCGACCGAGACGCGCTGGCCCTCCGCGACGGCCGCGTCCATGGCGGCCTCGGCGGCCTTCGCGGCGGCACGGATCGTCAGATGCGTCGACTCGGTGAGGTACTTGTGCGCCACGTCGCCCGGCGTGGCCGTGGCGTGCGCCGCCGGCGCCGCGACGGCGGCCGAGGCCGCGCCCGCGCCGCCGAGCGTGACGACCGCGGCGGCGAGGAGACCGCCCGTGACGGCCCGGGCGGTACGGGCGAAGGGGCTGGCGGTGAGCTTCATGGTCCGGTGACTCCTGGGAGTGAGGGAACGTGCCACTGACGTGTCACCGATATGTGTCCCGAACCGGACCCCGCACAGCCTGCGCCCCCGCGACGTCACCCGGCCGCCGTACGCAACCGCCACGCACCGCGGCGCGTCCCTCGTCGTACAAGATCGACACCACCGCGGTCGGGAACACCGCCGCGGACAGGGAATGGGGAGGCACACGTGACGCGAGGTACGGCCACGCGATACCTGTACGTGGTCCGGCACGGCCAGGCCGAGGGCGAGGGGGACGCGCCGCTGACCGAGGCGGGGCGGCGCCAGGCCACCCTGCTCGGCGAACGGCTGCGCGACTTCCCCTTCACCGCCGTCCACCACGGACCGCTCCCGCGCGCCGCACAGACCGCCCGCCTGATCGGTGAACAGCTCGCCGCACCCGTGCCGCTCGACGGCTGCGCCGCCGCCGACGACTACGTGCCCCATCTGCCCGAGCGCGACGAACTCCCCGAGGACTGCGCCGACTTCTTCCTCGGTCACCTCTCCGGCGTCGGCAAGGAGGAGGCCGAGGAGGGCGCCCGGCTCGCCCAGGAGGCGCTCGACCGCTTCACCGGACCCGTGACCGAAGGCACCGAGGACCGGCACGAGCTGCTCGTGACGCACAGCTTCCTCGTCGCCTGGCTCGTACGGGACGCGCTCGACGCCCCCGCCTGGCGCTGGCTCGGACTGAATCCCGGCAACGCGGCACTGACCGTCATCCGCTACGCCCCCGGGCGCCCCGCCGGCGTCCTCGTCCTGAACGACGTCGGCCATCTCCCCGAAGAACTGCGCTGGACGGACTTCCCCGACGTCCTGCGCGTCTGACGGTCAGCTCAGTGGGCGACGGGCTCCTCCCGCTCGCCCACGGAGTCGAGGAAGAGCAGGGCCGTGAGCAGGGCGCCGCTGGAGGCGGGGCAGATCCCGTAGCGGGTCATCTCCTCGTCGAGCGTGTCCAGGAGCCGGGCCCCCTCCGCCGAACCGGCGCCGCCCGCTGCCAGGGCCGCCGTGGCGTCCTGCTGGATCATGCGCAGCGCCAGCGGCCCCTTCTCGCGGACCACGCGCCCGTCGTCGACGGCGGCGATCAGCGCCAGCAGGGCGTCCAGCTGCGCGGTCTCCTCCGGGACGCCCCGTGCGCGGGCCGCGCGGATCGAGGTCAGGGCGTCCTCGACGACACTGACGGCCACCTGTTTGTCCGTGCCGGACATCGCGCGGTAGCTGTCGTGGAAGTGGCCGGACGGCTCGATCAGCTCGTCGAGCCCGAGGGCGATGCGGCAGGCCTGGCCGGGGCTCGTGGCGCCCTGCGCGTACGCCGCCGAGAGCAGGCACAGCAGCCGGGCGGCGACGTCGAGGCCGTTGAGGGACGCCACGTACGGCACCCGCTCCTGCGCGAGGCGGCACGCGGCGGCCAGCCGGTCCAGGTCGGGACCGGCGCCCGCGGCCGCGTGGAAGGCGCCGTGCAGTCCGACGCCCGCGTCGATGAGCGAAGAGAACACCGAGTTCGCGGGCAGCCGGGCCGTGCGGCAGTCCGGCAGCCCTGGCTTCGGCGTCAGGAACACCTCGCGGGTGAATGCCGCCACGGCGAGATCCGCGACGTCGTCCGCGCGAGCGCCGAAGGGCAGACCGGTCGTACGGGGGGAAGGGGTGTCGAGCATGAGCGAGCACTTCCTGACGAGCGGCACCTTGAAGAAGCGGTCGTGCACCCGGCGCGCTCAGGCACCGTCACGCGGCACCGGGACCCCCAGGTTCTGCCCGCCCCGCCGGCGCGCGGAATCGGGACCAAGGTCCCGGGGTGCGGGTC